>JAIWFS010000086.1:0-5591 GCA_048631505.1 archaeon
ATAGAGTTGTTTTTAAGGGCGTATTGGACAGTGACTGCCATGCCCCTATTCTTGAAGATGAAGCTCTTGGTCAGACGAACCGGCCTTTTGGGGGAGCCAGGCACATAGAGGCCTCCATCTCTTACAAAAATAAGAGTTCCCCCGTCAATACGGGATTCAAAGGGCTGGTTGGCAAAATCTCCCCATTCTCTGAAATCGCACCTCTTGAAATCACCGAGGATGGCCGTTGGGTCGAAAAAGTGATCTATAAAGGAATTCCTCCTGTACCAATCGTATGTGAGCTCATCCAGCATGGAGTGGTCCACGGTCTTTGTAAGCTTGTGGATGCTTGAGACACCTTCACTTAGTTCTCCGTTATTTTCGTATGTGCCATTCTCCAGAATTTGTCTCAGTGCCTGATGGTATGCTTCAGGCCTTCTGGTCAGGGTATTGCAATAGTTGTTGGGAGGGTCGAGCAGGGAGAATTCAACTAACTGTCCACCAGAGTGTGGTTCAAAGACCAGGCAGGCATCTCCGGACGAAATGATTACCTCCGGAAGGCCGTCTTTATTAATATCTGATTCCTCGATTGAGAGGTCTTGTCCTTTGCGGAGTCCGGCCTCGGCCTTGAGTATTGACTGCCATACAGCATTTCTTAAATGTGGAAGATAAAGACCGCCGAAGATACCATGCCAATAGGCGTCATTACACTGGGCTGAAAGGATATAGTCCCTGGCCTGTCTGTCGGGTAAGCGGGTATTCAGGCTCATCCGGCTTACAGCAGCAGTGCGTTTGTGCATGTGGTTTGATTCCGGGTACTTCACAAAGAAATTTTTCCAGTGCCCTCCACGCAAAAATGGCCTGTAGACCTCTTTGGCCTCCGGGCCCAAGGACTTGATCAATTCCTGGAGCTTCAGAATATTGCCTGCAGGAAGAGCCCACTGCTCCATCTCTTCATAGGATGCGTTGGGGAGATAGCAGATACCTGATGCAGGCACCTTGTCCATGACTTGTGAAAATGTAGTCCAGTCAATGAATTCCTCTTTCCATCGGGAAGTGGACTCCAGGAAATTATCAAGCCATCCGTCTTCATAAACCCACTTATGAGTCCCGGGCCAAGCGCCGAACTTTTCTCCGTCGTCTACATAAATAGCCATCTTCCCTTTTGCAGCAATCTGTCTCAAGTATTCCTCAAGCTCGTTCATTGGCAAAAAGGGGATAAGATAACGTAAAGTCTCATCTATTGGAAAAACCGCCAGTGTCTCTCCACCTGACTCTGTGAGATAGTAGCCATGGAGATCTTCTTTATTGAAACCTGTTACAAGGAAATGCCGGTCATCTACGATAACAAATTGTATGCCGGCATCCAACAGATCCTCAATTATCTGGTTTTCCCATACCCTCTCTGTAAGCCAGACTCCTTTGGGTCTTTGCCCAAGACGCCGCTCAAGGTATTCACTGAGTTTTAGTATTTGTTCTTTTCTGTCCTCTCGGGATATGGCAGCAAGGACCGGTTCATAAAAACCACCGCCCAAAAGTTCTATTTGTCCTTCATCTGCCATGCTGCCCATGAGGTCAATAATTGCAGTATCGTTGTCTTCCCACCAGGAAAGAAGAGTTCCGCTAACATGGATGGAAAATGAAAACCATGGGGCATTGGAGATGGCCTGCAGAAAAGGGCGATAGCATGTGTTGGTCAACCTCTCTATAACTTGGTGAAAGTTGCCAAGGGGTTGGTGGTTATGGAGACCGAAAAGGACAGGCAGTTTGGACATATTGTGTCCTCCTGTTTATAGATAATGCTGAATTGTGAATGCTGAATGCTGAATTGTGGAAGAAGATTTAAAAGACATATACTTTACCTTAATTCAAAATTCAACATTCAAAATTCAACATTTCATGTACCTCTTTACTTGATTGAGATAGTCTTATTTGTTATCAATGGGGCGACTTTTTAACTTGTTTGATTCAATATATTATGGCTGAAGCTCAAAAAACTTTGTTAGAGTCTGCTGGCGCAAGAGATCCTTTGTCTTGTCATGGGCTAAGTAACAAAACCTCGGTTTTAGAAATTGATGGTCTTATAAAGGTCTTCACGAACAATGGACTCAAGGTGGAGGTACTGAAGGATCTCAAGTGTTTGATTTATTCTGGTGAAATTGTTGGAGTAGTTGGGGCTTCAGGGGTTGGGAAGACCACCTTTCTTCACATACTGGGCACTCTGGATTGCCCTACCAGCGGTAAGGTTCTTCACTTTGGAGAGGATGTGTTTTCCTGGAATGATACTAAACTCTCCAGGTTTCGTAATAAAGAACTGGGATTTGTCTTTCAGTTTCATCACCTCTTGCCGGAGTTTTCTGCCCTTGAGAATGTTATGATGCCGTGTCTTGTGGCTGGGGAATCCAGGCCCAAGGCCAGGGAAATGGCAAAGGATATACTGGCTGAAATTGGTCTTGAAAGGAGATTTGATCACCGCGTTGGCCAGCTCTCAGGTGGTGAGCAGCAACGAGTAGCCTTGGCAAGGGCCATGGTAAGAAAGCCCAGGTTGCTCCTTGCTGACGAACCTACTGGAAATCTTGACGAAAGGACTGGAGAAAAGGCTGCTGAATTAATTTTTACCTTAAATAAACGATACAGCACAACCGTGGTAGTTGTTACCCATAATTTGGCCCTAGCAAGTCGTATGGACCGATGTATCGGGTTGGCCGGGGGCCGGGCTGTTGAACTCAACGCCTCTGAACTTAAGAATTTTGGTGTGGGGCGCATATCTTGATGGTAATAATTTAATTTTATATGGAAAAAAATAAATGAAAACCTCTAATGTTCTACGAAGACAGATAGTCTTTATATATAAGTCATTTTATTTACTTGCCGTGTGTTTTGTTTTGTCTCTGCCTTTTCAATTTATTTTTATCTCCAGTACCATGGGAAGCATTTCTCTTCCATCTGCAACCATTCTTGGGACCCCATTGGCTTATTATGGGCCAAAAGATAAGTCCTGCCTGGTAGATGAGGTGCAGGAAGGACTTTCCAAGCGCCTTAAATCTCGTGGATATACAGTGCTTTTGTCAAAAGACAAACCACCAGAGTCTTTGGATGATGTTATTAAAGCTGGAAAGGCCCGACAGGTTCAGTTTGTGTTTTATGGGAGTATTAGTTGCCTTGGAGAGTGGTTGGGCCTGAATTTAAGGCTTGTTGACCTGGAGGATACTGCTGGTGAGCCAAGGAGTCTTTTTGCCAAAGGGGATCGGCGCGAGATGAGTATGCTTCTGGATCAGATGGAAGCCGAGATGGTAAAGGTCCTGGCTGCCCCTTACCTGGTGGCGGAGATATGTGTCAGTGGTAACAGGAGAGTGGATACCGACGCAATCCTGCAGGCGGCTGGGACCAGGGCCGGTAATCTTTTCGATCCTGAGATTATTGCCTCTGATATTAAGAACATATATAAGATGGATTTCTTCAATGATGTGCAGGTGGATGTCAATGAGAGTCCTTCCGGTCGCATCGTGACCTTTATTGTGAAAGAAAAGCCTGTCATACAGAAAATCAAATTGTCCGGCAATAAAGAAATTTCAGAGGAAAAAATACGTGAGATCATAGATCTTAAGCCATATACTATTATTCAGGAAAAGACCCTTCAGGAAAATGCCGAGAAGATCAAGGCCCTATATATGGAAAAGGGCTATGCTGGAACCAGCATTCTGGCCTCAGTGGAACAGGTGTCAGGGCAGACAGCCGATGTGGTGTTTGAGATTACGGAAGGAGAGCAGGTCCGTATCAAGGCCATTGAATTCCAGGGTAACCATGCTTTTTCTGATAAGGAATTAGAAAAATTATTGGAGACCTCAGAGAAAAAATCTCTCTGGATTCCTTCCTGGAGCAATATCGTGGCCCTGTTTAAGGGGGACCAGGCTGTCCTCAAGCAGGATGCCCTGGAGAGGGACCTGGGAAGAATTGCCGCCTATTACCACAATCAGGGTTATGTGGATGCCAAAGTGGGCCGTCCTATGGTCCGGAGGGAAGATGCCTGGCTCTATATCACGATTCCCATAGAAGAGGGAAGTCGTTATGGAGTAGGTCAGGTAGATATAGAGCAGGACTTTTTCAAGGACAAGGAAAAACTTTTAAGCGAGCTTGAGATCACTCAGGAGCCTGTTTTCAGCCGGCAGGTACTTCGCCAGGATATATTGAAGCTCACAGATCTATATGCAGATGAGGGTTTTGCCTATGCCGATATTACTCCGAGGATTGAAAAGGACCCGGAGAAAAAGCTGGTAAACATTACGTTGCTGGTGAATACAGGCCCAAGTGTAAAGTTTGAACGAATAGAAATAGTTGGAAATACAAGGACAAGGGATAAAGTCATCAGGAGGGAACTAAGGGTCAAAGAGCTTGAGCCCTTCAGCGCCTCCGGCTTCAGGAAGAGTAATCAAAGGCTGAACAGGTTGGGTTACTTTGAGGATGTAAATCTTACCCCCAGCAAAGGGAGCAGCGAAGAATATATGAACCTCAAGGTGGAGGTCAAGGAGCGGGCAACCGGCACCTTCAGCATAGGGGCAGGTTATAGCTCAGTGGAAAATCTAATGCTCATGGGGGAGATTAGTCAGCGGAATTTCCTTGGGAAGGGTCAGACCCTGAGTTTCAAGGGTGTACTTGGCTCAGAGACTAATCGATACTCACTGAGTTTTGTCGAGCCTTATTTCAGGGATACTCGACTTTCCCTTGGTATTGAAATGTACAATTGGGAGCGGGAATATGACGACTACACAAAGGAAAGCATGGGAGGTGCGTTGCGTTTTGGCTACCCCCTGAACGATGATCTCAGTGCGTTTGTTAAGCTGAGAATGGATAATACTGATATGTCGGACGTTTCTGACAATGCATCAACAATCATAAAGGATTCACAGGATATCCATTCTACCAGGTCTGTAGGCACTGGTCTCACCTATGACACAAGAGATGACTACTACAATCCCTCCCACGGCTGGAACAACAAAATCTCAATTGAATATGCAGGGGGGCTCCTTGGCGGTGACTGTGCCTTTGTGAAACTGGAAGGCGGTGTCAGCTATTACCATCCCATCTGGAAGTCCATCATTGGCCACGTGAGGGCTGGAGCCGGCTATGTGACCGAGGGGGGCGGAGGGAAACTCCCTATTTACGAACGCTTTTTCCTGGGCGGGATCGACTCTGTCAGAGGTTTCAAGTATGGCCGTATAAGTCCTACAGATCCAAATAGCGAAGATGACGATCGTGTCGGCGGTAATTACATGGGTTTTATGCAGATTGAGACCATTTTTCCGCTACTGAAAAATATGGGTCTGAATGGTGTAATCTTTTTGGATATGGGGAACTGCTGGGACGATGGTAATGATTACGACAATCAAACTACACGCATGTCTGTGGGTCCCGGCATAAGGTGGCTGTCTCCCATGGGGCCCCTTCGCATAGAATGGGGTTTCAATATAAATAAAGAGGAGGATGATGACGCGAGCAACTGGGAATTCAGGATGGGAGGAAGCTTTTGAATTTGGTGATTTGGTGATTGTGTGATTTGGTGATTGGTAGACCATGAAGACACTTGGAGAAATAGCACTTTTGATCGAAGGGGA
>JAIWFS010000087.1:0-5569 GCA_048631505.1 archaeon
ATTTTGAGCGCTATCTTTATTACCTGTACAATCAGGAACCCGAACGGATAAAACAGGCATTTATCTTTCTTGATAAAAAAGACGAAATTATCATTAGCCAGGAGGAACGGGCCCAGGTGAGAAAGGATTTTGCCTCTGCTTCTATAGACCAGGCCTCAACGATCACAACCATCAGGGACATCTATAAGGAAACAGGTTATATTCTAGACCCCCACACTGCAGTGGGGGTAGCCGCGGCTGAGAGGCTTGGGCCTGATCTACCAAAAGGACCCACTATATGTCTGGCCACTGCACATCCGGCAAAATTTCCCGAGGCTGTACGCAAAGCCATAGGCAGGGAACCAGAGCGACCGGAATCATTAAAAGGAATTGAAGGCAGGCCTAGCAGATGTAAAATCTTACCTGCAGAAGTAGACGCGGTGAAGAATTATATTGTTAAGCATGCATTATGAGCAATCAACTTTTTTGAAGAAGTTACGCTATTAATTTATAGGGAAAGGAGAAATATATGCGCAAACACCATTTTTGTCTGATGACAGCCATGATGATCATTGGTGGCGTTTTAATGCTCAGCGGATGTGAGTCCATGGTCCAGCCCAAAGCCACAACGGACACAACCATGGCCCAACAGTCCTTCTCCTGCCCAGGCAAGGCGCAGATAGCTGTGGCCCGTTTTGACTGGCGTGTTGGCGGGGGAAGATCCACTACAATCCGCGGCCTTGGCAACACAATAACTGTCAGTCATGAGGCAGGGATAATGACAGGTCTCCGCGACATGATGGTGACAAGCCTCGTACAGACCAGATGCTTCAGAGTACTGGAACGGCAGGACTTCGGGGCCATGGCAGATGAGATGCGATTGCGTGAACAGGGCTATACCAAGGAAAAAGAGACGCGCAAAGGGAAAGTCAAGGAAGCTGACATAATGGTTGTGGGCGCTATCACCGGATGGGAGCCTGGCACTTCCGGAGTAAAGGGAGGAATAGGAGGCCTGTTCGGCCCAATCGTTGGCGGTGTTGCCGGTGCCATGAGTAAGACCTCCATGGCAATGGACATAAGGATTGTAGATGTAGAAACCACTGAAGTGCTTGCAGCAACCAGGGTCGAGGGTAGCAGCCGCGCCATATCCGCCGGCGGGCTCCTGGGTGGCATCATAGGGTCCACGCCTCTTGGTGGAGGACTGGGTGCCTATGCCAAAACCCCCATGGAGAAAGCTATCAGGAACTGCATATATGAGGCGGTTAAATACATAGTTCACAACACACCAGGGGAATACTACAAATAGCGAAAAAAGGGGAGAAGGGCAAATGCCCTGCCCCCTGTCTATTGCTTTATAATTGCTAAAGACCTTGCTTTTTCAACTCTGATATCAGTTTCTCCTGTTTCGAGGTAAGCTTGGCCGGCACCTCAATCATTATTCGAACATATTCGTCTCCTCTGCCGCCAGAAGCAGTCGGGAGACCCTTCCCCCTCAGACGCAACTTCTGTCCACACCGTGCACCTGCAGGAATCTTGAGCCTCACTGTCCCCCCTTCCACAGTCGGGACCTCCACTTCCGTACCAAGGCAGGCATCAGTAAATTTCACAACCTTGTCCACTTCCACATCTGAACCGCTTGAATGAAAACCGGGATCCAGCTTGAGACTGATAAGCAGATAGAGGTCTCCTCTGCCTCCGGGTCCCTGTCCCCCCTTGCCTGCTACCCGGATTTTCTTCCCGGGACTAATGCCTTTTGGTATATGCACGGAGATTCGCTCAGGATTGCCGCCGGTCTGGATAGCTATCAACTTATGTGAACCTTTAAGGATCTCCTTCGGGGAAAGGGCCAGTTCCAAAACCACGTCCTGTCCGATTGGTTGTGAATACTGAAAACCTTGTTTACATGAACGGCCACCAAAGCCGCCACCCCTGCCACCAAAGGCCTGCCCCAGGATTTCATCAAAGGAGACTTCAGTGCCGCCTCGTCCGCCAAAAAAGACTCCACGGCCTCCGATGTCCTGAAAAATATTACTAAAATCAAAATTCCGGAAGATGTCCTCCTGTGTAAATCTGCGATGAAATTCCGTGGAACCAAAGGTATCATACTGACGTCGTTTTTCAGGATCACTCAGCACTGCGTAGGCCTCGTTAACCTCTTTGAAGCGCTCTTCAGCAGTTTTATCCCCTTTATTTTTGTCTGGATGGTACTTAAGTGCCATTTTTCGAAATGCCTTCTTGATCTCTTCAGGAGAGGCATTCTTTGAAACACCAAGTAGCTTGTAATAATTTTTCTTTTCACCCATATTTTTCTTTCTATCTCACTATATATTTTAGTACCTTAGTAATTATTTTCGCGTTTTTTCTGGCAGAAAATTCTGAAACACAATCACGAAAGATTGAAGGCACGAAATAAAACCACATTCAGGCTTTCGTGTCTTCGTATTTTCGTGCTTTCGTGATCAATTTTTTTATCTTCAAACCTGTTTGGTTCCGGCTTGTCCGGGTTAGGTCTTTTTGCAGTATAATTACATATATTCTATAATTCAAAAATATTGTACTATATATTTTTCAAACATGCCGCTCATATACAACCAAAGGCGTTAATTGAGAAATTTTTTGGCTGCGGGGAATTAAACCCTATAGATTTCGCATCATCCTTCATAATGATTAGAGTAATCCGTGTAATCTGCGAAATCTGTGGATTAAAAGTAAAGTAAAATTAATAACTACTAAAGCAAAGTCAAGAAAGTGCCCTACTCCTCAGTCCATACCAGGCCCCATCGTGTGGCCCTTTTTGCTCCCTCCAGTCCACTGGAATCAGAAAAGCTGGATGCAGGTCTCAAGATAATTGAAGAAAAAGCCCCATGGCTCGAGATTATAAATGATACATTTACTGATCAAAACGAGGATATGCCTTCCCTGCCCTATCTTGCAGGGAAAGACCAACTCCAGGCCGGCAGATTTACAAGTCTTCTCTTGGACACATCCATAGACATTGTATGGTGTTTAAGGGGGGGATACGGGTCCTTGCGTTGGCTAAGCATGGTGCCATGGGACCGAATTGGGCATGAGGCTCCGGTACTGATAGGTTTCAGTGATGTAAGCTTCCTCCACTCAGCCCTTTTCCAACAAGGTCATCTGTCAATACACGGCCCTCTGATCTCAACCCTGCCGATCACAACAGAACCCGCAAAAAAAGCCCTATGGGCATGCCTTGATCAAGGAGAATTCCCCAGCCTTTCCGGCACTACCCTTAGCCCCGGCAAGGCAAAAGGCCCACTCATTGGAGGAAATCTGACTTGTGTTACCCATCTTATCGGTACAACTTATGAACCCGGATGGGATGGAGCAATCCTCTTGATTGAGGATCACAATGAGGCTCTTTATCGCCTTGACCGGATGCTGACGCAGCTTTTACTCACAGGAAGGTTATCCAGGTTGGCGGGAATTGTTGTGGGCCGGTTCCTGGGAACCGGAAAGCCGGAAAAGCTATTACAGACACTGTTGCAGGACCGGCTCAGCTCCATCGGGGTCCCCATAATCACTGATCTTCCCGTAGGTCATATACCTGACAATTATCCACTGTTAATTGGCGGATACTATGAATTGGATGGAGACAAGGGCCTCCTGAAACCAATGACAGGACTACCCGGACTTCAGCGCCCCTGAACCTCCATCTCAAGCAATATTTCCCCTTCCAGAACTCTGCTGCCAAACCCTGCCATCACAGCAGTTATCACACCTGTGCACGGAGCTGAAACCGTATAGAAAAGCTTCATCCTCTCCAGTGTCAAAAGCTCATCACCTTCCCTCACGTGCATGCCGGGCCTGAGTGAGTGGTTCATGTCCACCACAGTACCAGCCATATGGGCCTTGATCCGGACGACCTCTGAGCTATTGAGATTATTCATCTCTCCCATGCCTTTATAAAACGTTGCTTTTTGCCAGGCCAGCACTTGAATCTAAAAATATTGATGATAAGAAAGGTATTATGCTACAAATATATAATAAGAAATCGGTCATGGACCAACCAAATTTTTCAATACAGGGCCAATAGCTTCTAATAGGAGAATATACAGACATGCCATCCAAGGCTCTAGAGGTCAATATTGCCTACAGCCGCGTTGATGTCACTGTTGACAAAAGATATGAAATCTTACAGGAGGTCATGGGAGAATATCATGGCGTCAGAGAGAGATTACAGACATTCCTGGAAGAAATTTGCCACCCTTACAAGAACTGGGGATTTATTGTAAAGGAAGCAAGAGGCTATGCGCTTAATTATTTCCACGTACTCCAAACCCACCCTAAAGGGCCTGAAGCAGCCAGACTGTATATAGACATCTTTTTTCAGGCCATTGATTCCTCCAGGGACGAAAAACTGAGGATCAATGCATCTGACAATCTCCTCTCTTTCATTCAAAAGGTCATTAAAGATGCAGGCACTGATCTTTTCAGATTCTTGCCTGTCCTGGATTATGCATTTGACAGAATCAGGCATTATCCGAAAGAGACGTTTGTTTTATTTGTTAAAAGTTTTTATCAGCTCAACAGGCTTGGAAGGAGCTATTCTCAAGCAGTCCCTTCAGGATCAGGCTTTGCTGCCATAAATTACCTTTTGATCAAGTACTTTCGATATACATATGACTACTGGTTAGAGCAGGTTGATCCGCTGGTCTGGTTTGAAAAAGAATCTGGAAAGGCAGAATTGGATGAGATTTTCAAACCAATCTCCCACAAACATCTAAAGGCCTGTCAGGAGAGGCTGGAGAGTATTGTTCGCGCTTCGGACGACAGCTCAAAGACCATTCTGGATCGACTTGTTGAACTTCCGGGATATGGTCAAATCATCACCATTTACAGTGAGATCCCTCAAGAACTCCTCAGTGCCGAAGATGATAAGGCACAGGGAAACAAGTGGAAATTGCTGTTTCTCCTTCGCATTATGGATACTACAGGTCTTTCACCTGTTCACGAAGAGACCTTAAGGGACATCAATCGAACCCTTGCCTGGCTCATTCATCATGAAGATCCTCTGGCCGTTCAGCAATCCCTGGAAAAGACTTTTGCAATCTTAAGGAGGAGTACAGAGAAGTTCCCAGTGACGGCATTGAACTGTGTCCTGAACATAGGGCGGGGGGTCTATAAGACTGAAGAGAGTGAACTTGTAGAATTTTTTATCGATTCAGTCGTCTCACTCGGATTCCAGGCGCCAGAGATAAAAGGGGTGGGTGAAGACTGGCAGATCAGGGCAAATCCCGCACATATTCAAAATATACGCACCTGGATTCAACTTATAGAACTGAACCCCAAGTGGTCGAAAAAGCTGCTGTCCTCTCTGATCATCCACCTTTCACTGAGCGGCGTCTTAATCAAAGATACTGACATTTTCCCCCGCGACATAACTCAATTGCTAAATAGCGACATTGGCCCGGTTTATAACCTGGTCAAGCAGTTGACCCGTCTCTTCCCTGCATATTTCAATGACATCGGAGCAGAGGGGAGGCTCAGGGACATCTCCACCGAGATCGACGAAATATGCCTGCGCAAGGACCCCCTTATCCACTTCTTGAGAAAGCAGAGTCACGTT
>JAIWFS010000088.1:0-5567 GCA_048631505.1 archaeon
GAGATGCCGACCACCCGGCGTGGTCCGTAGCGACTGGCGAGAAAGCCGCCAACGACGGCCAGGGTCAGGTAGCCAACGAAATTGGCCGTGGCCAGCCCGCCCGCTTGCGTGTTGCTCAGATTCAGCGCTACCTGCATGTCTGGCAAGATCAGTGTATAGCCAAAGCCGGCAAACCCCAGGGCTCCCAACACGGTCATCGCGCTGACGGCCAGAATTACCCAACCGTAATGCAGGCCCTGTGAACGTAGATGTCCGTTAGCGTTTATTGCAGCCTCCCAGCTACGCTGCTATCCCAGCTCTCGCCGGTCCACCACCCGGCGGGCTTTGCCCAGGCTCCGCTCGATGGAGCCGGGTCCGACCACCCGAACGGCGGCCCTGACAAAGAGGGTCTCCAGCATCGCCCCCTCGGCATCTCCAGCGGCAAGCATGACAGTCTGAGAATAGTCCTTCACCACGTCGGCCAGGATCATGCCCAGCGCCGAAAGGACGCCGGGATGAGGTGGGATCAGGATGGTATGAGCGGAAAGGATAATATGGATGCCATGGGCGGTAAGAGCATATTCGACGGAATTCCGACGACTGCGGAATGCCGGATATGCCACGACGACCTGGATCGATTTCCTATGCTGGAGGATACCAATGTCGACCTGCATCACAATCTGATTGGTACGGTGATTCCCGAGCTGGATGAATCGACAGCCCCTGACGCTCCTAACGCCATGCCGGGCGAGGATTATGGATGCCTGTCATGTCATGATAT
This sequence comes from archaeon, assembly GCA_048631505.1. Taxonomy (GTDB): domain Bacteria; phylum Desulfobacterota; class Dissulfuribacteria; order Dissulfuribacterales; family UBA3076; genus UBA3076. The sequence goes on from JAIWFS010000088.1 coordinate 761, forward strand.
AAATTTTATTAGTGATTACAAGGATTGTCTGCAGTGCCATCCGGTGTGGATAGTTACCGGGCCTCCAGGGCGTGGAGACAATGTTCATCATGATACGTTTGAGCACAGCAATTGCGGCATTTGTCACAGCGATTGAATGGGTGGCCGTTCGGATTCCCGCAAAGCTGCGATTAATCTGCATCATTATAATTCCTACTTTTTGGTAATGTTCCCCTAAAAAATACTCATGCGTCAGGGCTGACCGGATGCATCCCACCTATTCCGCCTTATTTTCTCCGCACAACCCTTTCCAGGTTACCAAACTAAGGTTGCATGGAGACGAAGGGAAGCTGGCGGCAACTGGTACTACTCGGAAAAGTACGATCAAGAAGGATGGCTGTGTCCAGCACTGTTCAAGTATTTTAGACGAGCACCCAAAAATATCTATGTAAAGGCGGAGGCGAAGTAGCCTCCAAACCACTGGGTGCACTGACATAGGTATGATAAATAGGTATCCTGTATGAGCAAACGCCTGGTATTATTTGGCTCCCATATAGATTTCCGCCACTTTTTTCATACGTCAGCACCGGGAAGCTCGACTGCTTCTTGACAATAATAATTGTCGGAATATAATTGCGACTTTAACCGGTGGGCCCATAGCTCAGTTGGTCAGAGCCACCGGCTCATAACCGGTTGGTCCCAGGTTCGAATCCTGGTGGGCCCATTTATAATAAATGCGAGGATAGTAAAAATTCTGACTGAATACGGTATTGAATCAAAATCATCTCAGACCGGTCAATCTGCAAAGCAGAAGGTGCAACTCCACCATGTTGCGCCTTTTTTCGTCTTGAGGGCCTCAAGCAGAATCAAAAAGTGGAATAACCACCATGACTCCAACTGTATGTGAGATATGGAATGTTCTTAGCGAGTGGGCACCTCCTGAACTAGCAGAATCGTGGGATAATACAGGGTTGCAGGTTGGAGATCCGGATGCGCCTGTTCAAAGACTGATGGTCGCTCTTGATGCTACAGAAAATGTATTAGAGGCAGCCTCTGAGCGAAAGGCCCAGATGGTATTGACACACCATCCTTTACTGTTTCGGCCCGTAAGCTCCCTTGACATCTCAAAACAACTTCCCCGCCTTCTGGCGGGTTTTTTGCACAAAAAAATAGCCCTTGCAGCAGCCCACACCAACCTGGACTCGACTGTTGGCGGCGTTAGCGACCTGTTGGCCGATGCACTTGGTCTTTCTGACGTAAAACCTCTGCAGACATCTGAACCCAACCCGCCATCAGTGGGACTGGGAAGAATCGGCAACCTTCCCTATGGCTGTAAATTATCCGAAATAATGCTCAAGGTCTCAAGCATGTTAAGAAATCCGGGCCTTTTAGTAGTAGGCCACCCTGAGCAAATGATTACCAGGGTAGCTCTTTGCGGAGGTTCCGGATCCGACCTTTGGCCTATGGCTGTGGATGAAGATGCCGACCTCTTTCTGAGTGCGGAGATAAAACACCACATTGCCAGGGAAGCAGAACAGATGGGAAAGGCCATCATAGACGCAGGACATTTCTACACAGAATGGCCTGTAGTGCCGGCCATGGCTGAATATATGAAACAGCAGGCATCAGATAAGGGGTGGGACTTAAAAGTAGATATTTTTGACGATGAAAGATCCCCATTCGGGCTCTGGATAAATAAAAATATGAAAACCGGCGAGTTGGTGCCTGGTGCAAGGCCCTTGCTCTCTATAAATACTTCCTTTTTTTAGACAAGGAGCAAAAATTGAAACCAGAACTTGCAATTCTAGTAAGATTACAAGGTATCGATCTCGAACTTCACAAGATAAATGAGGAAAAGTCCTCTGCTCCAAAGCATCTTGAAGGCCTTCAAGAGCACCTTTCATCCAAAGAGGCAGAACTCAATGAACTCAATGAACGTAAAACTGAAATTCAGAAAAGGAAAGTTGACGTAGAGGATGAATTTGAGTTGGAGAATGTGCGTTTTGGAAAATCTCAGAAAAAGCTCTCTTCGTTAAAGACTAATAGGGAATATCAGGCACTGCAAAAAGAAATTAACGAAATAAAGAAGGCCAACACGGCCAGGGAGGACGAAATTCTGGCCATCATGGAGGAAACCAGCTCTCTGGAGGAAGAAATCAAAGAAAAAATGAAACAGGTCAAGCAGTATCGCAAGGAAATAAGGGCAGAGAAAAAACGCATCAAAGAATTAGAGGCCAGACTGGACGCCAAGACTGCCGCCTTAACTGAGGAGAGACAAACTGTATCCAAAGATATCAGCCCGGACATGTTATCCAAATATAACTTTCTCAAAGACAGAAGGGCCTGTATTGCCGTAGCAGCAGTGACTGATGGTGTCTGTTCTGCATGTAACATGAATATTCCCCCTCAACTCTATAACGAACTGCTTAGAGATGAAAAGATCTTAGCTTGTCCTTCTTGTCAGCGTCTGATATATGCTTTAGAAGTAAGTTAAAGTATATTTTTTGCCGGCGGAGACGGCCGGTGATCGCCGGGCAATATTTTTGCCTGGAGGAAAGTCCGGGCTCCACAGGGCAGGGTGGTCCGTAACGCGGACCGGGGGCGACCCTAGGGAAAGTGCCACAGAAAATATACCGCCGGGCCTTTGCCCGGTAAGGGTGAAAAGGTGAGGTAAGAGCTCACCAGCTGCGGCGGTGACGTTGCAGGCTTGGTAAACCCCACCCGGAGCAAGACCAAATAGAGGAGCGCCTGAGAGTGGCCCGCTCGAAGCTCCCGGGTAGGTTGCGTGAGGTGTCGAGCAATCGACATCCCAGATGAATGATCACCACCTTGGATCGCACAAGGGAACAGAACCCGGCTTATGACGGTCTCCACCGGCTCTTTTATTGATGATTGTTGTAATTGTTTATCTTCAATAGTCAATATTCAATTTTTCCGTGCTTCTACTTGACAAATGAAAGAAAAAAAGGCCTCAAAGGCCGTCACACTCGCTGATCTGCAAAATAAAAAGGCCTCAGGTGAAAAAATCACCATGCTTACGGCCTACGATTACAGTATGGCCAGAGTATTAGATGAAGCCGGTTTGGACATAGTTCTGGTGGGTGATTCTCTGGGCATGGTGGTCCTGGGTTATGACTCCACAGTGCCGGTCACAATGGAGGAAATGATCCACCACTGCAGCGCAGTCCGGCGAGGAGTTAATAGAGCACTGCTGATTGGAGACATGCCTTACCTGTCATACCAGGTCTCCAAAAATGAGGCTGTGAGAAACGCAGGCCTGTTTCTTAAGAAAGCCGGCTGCCACGGCGTCAAGCTGGAAGGCGGCTCTTACATGGCCTCTACCATTGAGAGAATTGTCAAGGCGGGCATTTCTGTTATGGGACATATAGGCCTCACTCCCCAAACAGCAATAGCGCTTGGTGGATACAAAGTACAGGGCAGAGACCTGGAATCGGCAAGAAAGCTACTTGAAGATGCCAGGGCAGTGGCTGATGCAGGGGCCTTTTCACTTGTCTTGGAGTGCATTCCGTCTGCTCTTGCAAAAATAATTACCGAGATAGTCCCCATCCCTACCATAGGTATCGGAGCAGGCCCACACTGCGATGGCCAGGTCCTTGTAACTAACGACCTGCTCGGGCTTTTTGAAAAATTTACACCGAGCTTTGTAAAACGCTATGCAAATCTCGCCCCGAAGATCAAGGAAGCCTTAGACGACTTCATTGATGAAGTAACAAACGGTGCATTCCCCGGGCCGGAGCACAGTTTTGGAGGCGGCGAGGAGCTTTTGGAAGAGCTTAAGACTGAAAACCAGTAATTTATTATAATTCTCTCGGCCCCACTGCCACATGTCCTATTCCTTTCGTGCTTTCGTGACAACTCTTTTCTTTCACAACCGCATACCGATTTTAGATTTTTTGTTTGGCATTTAATTAATTATAGTTACCGAAGCTTATTGACCATAGGTTAACAACGATAACAAAAGAACTTGCGCTCGCTGCATAGATCATAAAAAACTTATTATTTGTCCTTGACCCGAAAAATCATTCCATATTGGTTGTTGCGCAATCCTTAGAAGAATCTGATTTGAGCCTGATGCACAAGATCAGGCAAAATGGGACGTTTTGAAACTGTCTCTATGGTATATTATGAGGTCACTGGATACTACATTGCGTGCAGAAGAAATTCACATAGAGATCTTCAGACGGATGAAGCCTGAAATGCGGTTACAGGCAGCCATAGATCTTGCCCAGACTTCCAGAAAGCTTCTGGAGCAAGGTGTGTACATACGACATCCGGACTATGGCAAAGATCAGATCAGGCTTGCAGCTATAAGGCTTATGTTGGGAGAGGACCTGTTTCTGTCTGCTTATCCTGAAGCAAAGGATATTTTGACATGATTCCCGAAGAGGCCTTGCAGATTGTACTCAATTACTTGGAAGAATGCGGAATATCCTATATGATTTCAGGATCATTTGCCAGCAACGTGCACGGCGTACCCCGTGTGACCGGGGATGCCGACGTTATTATTGAAGCAGATCTTCGTGCCTTGCTCCGGTTCATTGGTCGACTTGGCGACGACTTCTATGCTGACGCCGAGGCCGCAAAGGATGCATTTGCCGGCAATCGAATGTTTAACATCATTCATCTGCACACAGGGTTTAAGGTCGACCTTATCTTGCGAAAGACACGTGACTTCAGCAAGGAAGAATTTCTGAGGCGTCAGCACGTTGAGTTTCTGGGTCGAGTTCGCTGGTTTACAACTGCGGAAGATACCATTCTTGCCAAGCTGGAATGGTCAAAAATAGGGCAATCGGAGAGGCAGTTCAAT
>JAIWFS010000089.1:0-5517 GCA_048631505.1 archaeon
CTTATGGGTGCTCACGTTCTTTTTTCTCTGGGCATGGCGCAGAAATTATCGTCTGGAGGCCAGGCTGCGTAAACAGGAGCGAATGGCGGCCTTGGGTGAGATGGCCGCAGTCCTGGCCCACGAGATACGAAATCCATTGAGCAGTATAAAGGGCTTTGCCCAGTTTTACTTGGAGGGCACAACAGATCCTGATGAAAGGGCGGATTTTTCCGTCATTGTGGAGGAGTCCAGGAGGCTTGAGGGTTTGACTTCTGATCTCCTCACTTATGCAAGGCCTACCATGCTCAATGAAGAAAAGTTTGATACGGAAAGGTTCTGTCAGGAGATTAAAAGGAGTATTGCTCCTTTAAGAGGTGATGTGAAGTTTCACATGTCATGTGAGAAATTGGAACTGCGTCTTGACAGAGAAAAATTGATGCAAGTCGTTTTTAATCTGGTACAAAATGCCATTGACGCAGTAGGTGAAATCAAGGGAGGCGAGGTCTGGTTCAGCATAAAATCCAGTGGCCCTGTTTTGATGCTTACAATAGAGGACAACGGCCCTGGGTTGTCTTTAGACGTAAAGAATCGTCTTTTTGAGCCTTTTGTTACTACCAAGACAAAAGGTACCGGACTGGGGCTTGCCATTGTAGACCGTTTGTTAGAGGCTATGGGTGGTGAGATAAGTTTCAGCGACCGCGAAGGCAGCGGCGTAATTGTTCAGGTTACATTGGATACCATTAGATAATTGAGGGATTTAGGGATTGAGGAATTGAGCAGAGATAAAGATACCAAAACAGTCTATGTGTGCCGGTCATGCGGCCAGACTTCGGCCAAGTGGCTTGGTCGTTGTCCCGGGTGCGGAGCATGGCATACAATGGTGGACGAGCCTGTAGATACTCTTGTTAGAAAAGGCCGAAGTCTTTTTGCCGTGAGTCAATCTGCTCCTTTACCCCTGCTGGAAGTGTCTGCAGACGTTGATGAGGCCAGAATTTTCATTGGGATGAATGAAATGGACCGGGTACTTGGTGGAGGGCTGGTGCCGGGCAGCCTGGTGCTATTAGCCGGAGAGCCGGGCATAGGTAAGTCTACATTGCTGCTGCAGATACTTTGCCGTCTGGCCTCTAATCAAAATCAAAAGAAAGTCCTGTATGTCAGTGGGGAAGAATCATTGGCTCAGATCAGGATGAGGTCTGAGCGGTTGGGAAAGATCCCGGAAAGTCTGTGGGTTGCGTGTGAGTCGGAACTTGATCGGATTATTAAGATTGTGGAGGAACAGGGTCCTTCTATCCTGGCTGTTGATTCCATACAAACTATGTTTTGCGGCGAGATATTGTCGGCTCCCGGGAGCGTATCTCAGGTCCGGGAGGCCACTGCACGGCTCATGCAGCTTGCCAAGTCCAAGGGCGTGCCGACGATACTTGTGGGCCATGTGACAAAGGAAGGGGCTATAGCAGGCCCCCGGGTACTTGAACATCTGGTGGACACTGTATTGTATTTTGAAGGGGATCGGAGCCACACCTTCCGGCTTCTGAGGACTGTAAAAAACCGTTACGGTCCAACTCATGAGATAGGTGTCTTTGAGATGACTGAGGCCGGGCTGAAACAAGTTCCCAACCCCTCCGAGGTCTTCCTTGGCCAAAGGCCAAAGGCGGTTCCGGGATCTGTAGTCGTTCCGTGTATGGAAGGTACCCGCCCCATCCTGGTGGAGATCCAGGCCCTGGTGAGTCCTTCACACCTGGCGATGCCAAGGCGGACTTCAACCGGTATTGATAGTAATCGTCTGGCCTTGCTCATTGCGGTTGCAGAAAGACATCTGGGTGTAGCACTTTATGACCGGGACATCTTCATAAATGTGGCAGGCGGGCTTAAGATATCAGAGCCGGCGAGTGAACTTGCCGTAATAATGGCTATGGTCTCAAGTCTCAGGGATGTTCCCCTGGATATGGACACTGCTGTTTTTGGAGAAGTTGGCCTTACTGGAGAGGTGAGGGCGGTTGGAAGGGCGGAATTGAGACTCAACGAGGCTGCCCGTCTGGGGCTCAAGAGGTGCATTATTCCTCGGGCTGGATCTGATCGTCTCAAGTTCTCAGATAGCCTGGAGATCCTTCCGGTGAGAAGAATAGATGAGGCAGTAGCGGCAATGTCTGAAGTCTCTTGACAGTCAGTTAACCCTGGCCTACATTCACGCATACTATTTGACATTGGCCTTAAAGCGGGTTGCCTTGACAGAAATGCCGGGGTTCAGCCCTTTATTGATAATAGGAGATAGATAGATCATGTCTGGAGACAAATTGATACATGTAACAGATGCAGAGTTTGAATCTCAGGTTCTAAAAGCTGATAAGCCCGTACTGGTTGATTTCTGGGCGGGCTGGTGCGGACCGTGCCTGGCCATTGCACCTGCCATTGAGGAGTTGGCCGGCGATTACGACGGAAAAGTAGTAGTAGCAAAGATGGACGTAGACAAGAGTCCTGCTACTCCGGGCAGGTATGGCATCAGGGCCATCCCAACCTTAATCGTTTTTAAGGACGGGCAGGTTGTAGAGCAGATTACTGGTGCAGTGGGGAAGGCTGTTATCGAATCCGCGATTAATAAGGCATTGTCCTAATTTAATGATTGATTCCGCTAGAAAAAACCCAATCTGCGGCGTACAATAAATTTTGAATTTTGAATTTTGAATGTTGAATTTTGAATTAAGGTAAAAGTATATGTCTTTTAAATCTTCTTCCACAATTCAGCATTTAGAATTTAGCATTCAGCATTGTCTAAATAGACAGCCTTGCGAAAGATGTTAAAATATAATTGATATATTTTGAATTATGAGCCTTTTGCAAGAGGTTCTTATGAAAAAAGATTTGTCCATTTTATCCAACACTTTAGTATTTAATATTTTTAGATATTTTGCAAATATGACGAACTAGAATTAGGAAATGCGAAAAAATGAGCCGGCTCGACCTTGAAAATCAAGAGCAATTGGAAGACGTTGCAGAGAAGGAAATCGAGGAACCGCCCATGTGTAAGGTCTTGTTATATAACGACGATTATACGACAATGGATTTTGTGGTACGGATATTGGAAGATATATTTCATAAGTCATCGTCAGAGGCAACAAGAATCATGCTGAATGTGCATTACAACGGTTTTGGGATTTGTGGGTATTATACCAGTGAAATTGCAGAAACAAAGGTAAAGGCCGTTCACATAAGTGCGAAGGAAGCAGGTTTTCCTCTTAAGGCCAGTATGGAATATATATAGAAAGGCAAAAAAATGATAAGCAAGGACTTGGAAATAATGTTAGGTGCAGCGGCTCGGGAGGCTCATATTAGGCATCATGAATATCTATCTCTTGAGCATTTGCTTTTTGCAATAATTCACCACCAAAAGGGTGAGAATGCCATAATGGCATGTGGGGGCAATCCTGACCGGCTGAAATCCAGAATTGAGACATTTTTTGAGACTCACCTTGAGAAATTGCCGGACGATCGAAAAGAAGGGCCCCAGCCCACAGTAATCCTGCAGAGGGTGCTCCAGCGAACCATTATGCATGTGCAGTCTGCCGAAAAGGAAGAGGCCGACATAGGAGATCTTCTTGCTGCCGTGATGACCGAGGAAGATTCCTATGCAGCGCACTTTCTTAATCAGGAGGGAATCACCAGGCTGAACATACTGAATTATATATCACATGGGATTGAGCAAACTGATTCTTATCAAACCATTAGCTCCCAAAGAAAGATAGGTTCCCAAGCTGGGAAACAGGCCAAATCCTCAACAAAACCGGCAAGTGCCCTCGATGCCTTTACTGTAAATCTCACGAAGAAGGCTGCTGATGGAGGAATTGACCCGCTTGTTGGACGAAAGGTGGAACTGGAACGTACAATGCAGGTCCTCTGCAGGCGCAGAAAGAATAATCCTATTTACGTGGGGGACCCCGGAGTAGGCAAGACCGCCTTGGCTGAAGGACTGGCACTAAAAATCCGGCAAGGCGAAGTGCCTGAGCCTTTACAAGACACAGAAATGTACACTCTGGATATGGGATCGCTTCTTGCCGGCACCAAATACAGAGGGGAGTTTGAGGCCAGGCTCAAAGAGGTTATTGCCCAGATCAAAAAGTGTCCCAGGGCAATACTCTTCATTGATGAAATCCATACTGTTGTGGGAGCAGGAGCCACCAGTGGAGGGTCTCTGGATGCCTCAAATATTCTCAAGCCGGCCCTGGCAAATGGTGAGCTAAGGTGTATAGGTTCAACCACTTATGAGGAATACAGGAATTTTTTTGAAAAGGATCGCGCACTTTCAAGGCGTTTTCAAAAGATAGAGATTCTGGAACCCAGTGTGGGAGAGACGGTGAAAATCCTTAAGGGGCTGAAGTCACATTACGAAGAGCACCATGGAATAAAATACACTGATAGCGCCCTGAAAACTGCGGCTGAACTGTCAGGTAGATACCTTACAGATCGTTATATGCCGGACAAGGCTATTGACGTAATAGATGAAGCAGCATCTGTATTGAGGCTTTCAGGCAATGGTGGAAATGGGTCAAGGCTTGTGACTACACGTCACATCGAAAATGTAATTGCCAAGATGGCCCGATTGCCTGCAAAGACTATCACTCAGTCAGACCGCTTTCGTCTTGAAAAAATCGAAGAATCCATAAAATCTTTAGTCTTCGGCCAAGATGAAGCTGTAGAAATTTTGTCAAAAGCCATCAAGCGTTCCCGGGCCGGTCTTTCTCATCCTGAGCGTCCCATCGGCTCTTTTCTGTTTATGGGACCCACAGGAGTTGGAAAGACGGAGCTTGCCCGGCAGACCGCTGCAGTGCTTGGAGTACACTTCCAGCGATTCGACATGAGCGAATATATGGAAAAGCATGCTGTGGCCAGGCTCATTGGTGCGCCTCCCGGCTATGTTGGATTTGATCAGGGAGGTCTCCTTACCGAGGCTATTCGTAAGCACCCATACTGTGTTCTCCTTTTGGATGAAATAGAGAAGGCCCATCCCGACCTCTTTAGTATCTTGCTTCAGGTCATGGATTACGCTACCCTTACCGATAATACAGGTAAAAGGGCAGACTTCCGTCACGTGATATTGATTATGACCTCAAATGCAGGGGCAAGAGAGATGGAAAGCCAGACAATTGGTTTTGGTGCAAAGGCGGAAGATAGCAGATACAAAGGGGAGAATATAATAAAACAACTCTTCAGCCCGGAATTTCGTAACCGGCTGGAGGCTGTTATACCTTTCGGCCATTTGACCGTTTCAGCAATGGAGCAGGTAGTGGACAAACTCCTGGGGGAGATCCAGGAGCAGTTATCCGGACGCAAGATCAAACTGAATGTCACACCTGCTGCCAGGTCCTGGCTTGCCCAAAACGGGTATGACCCTCAATTTGGAGCACGTCCTTTGGCTCGTATTTTACAACAGGAGATAAAAGACCCTGTATCTGATGCCATCCTATTCCATGGACTCTCAAAAGGAGGTAAAATTGTTGTTGACGTTGAAGATGGACGGCTTATTATTCTTAAATAGTCAATAGT
>JAIWFS010000090.1:0-5511 GCA_048631505.1 archaeon
TTCCATCAATACTCCCCTAAGAAACTATTCAAAATCAATCACGAAAACACGAAGGAAATTCCTATACTATCAAGTTACTGATATTCTTTTCGTGCTTTCGTCTTTTCGTGCTTTCGTGATAATTCTTTTCTTTTTCGTGTGTTGCACAATCTGACGTGTAACCGCGCAGGTCGAAAATTCGTTCTACTATGACTTAACTACCAGCTTCATTCCAGTCCATCAATAAGAGTAACTTGCTAAATCAATACTTAAATGGTAAATAGAGCCGATTTTACTGTTGATAACGCACGTTCAGTGAGACCCGGTGGTGCTGTCTGTGTTTCCAGATGGTGGAAGGGTGTTTTTGTGGCTGGACGGAGGAAAAACCACATTTATTGCAAGGAGAAACTATGGCTTACGTTACAATGAAACAGTTGCTTGAAGCAGGTGTCCACTTCGGGCATCAGACCAGACGATGGAATCCCAAGATGAAGCCTTACATCTTCGGCGCCAGAAACGGAATCTATATTATAGATCTCCAGAAGACCGTAAAGCTTTTCAGGGTTGCCTATGAGTTTGTGATAGAGACGGTTGCCCAAGGAGGGAAGTTACTTTTCGTTGGTACCAAGAAACAGGCCCAGGATTCCATAGTTGAGGAAGCCAATCGATGCGAAATGCCCTTTGTAAACAGCCGTTGGTTGGGTGGGATGCTCACAAATTTCCAGACCATCCAGAAGGGTATTGATCGTCTGAAACGTCTTGAAGCCATGTTTGAAGACGGCACTATCGAGCGTTTTCCCAAGAAAGAGATCCTTCGTATGGACAGGTTGCGCCAGAAGCTGGATCGCAACCTTGGTGGAATAAAGGATATGGGTTCGCTGCCCTCTGCTGTTTTTGTTGTGGATTCAAGGATGGAGCAGATCGCAGTAAAGGAAGCCAACAAGCTTGGAATTCCGGTGGTTGCAATAGTTGATACCAACTGTGATCCTGACGGTATAGATTACATTATTCCGGGAAACGATGATGCCATTCGGGCCATACGCCTTATTTCATCTTTAATGGCAAATGCCTCCATTGAGGGCAGGGAAAGGTTTGCCGAGGCCCAGCAGGCAGCTACCGACAAAGAAATTGAAGAGGAAATGGCGGGCGATGATACGACAGGTGATGATACCACAGGTGAGGTGGAAGTAGCCGTTGCTGAAGTTGCTGTCAGTGAGGTCGCAGCCGGTGAAGCTGCTGTTGTCAGTGAAGTCGCTGCCCCTGAAGTCGCTGCCTCTGAAGTCGCCGCCTCTGAAGTCGCTACAGGCGAGGATGCTGGTTCTGAGGCAGGTACCTGATAATAGCTCATAGCTGATGGGTAGATAGCTCATTGGTTAAACAGGTATTCAGCAACCACGAACTATGAGCTAACTTTCATGTGCAGGGGTGTTATACTCTACACGGCCACAAATCACTTTTTTCACGCCCTGACCCGGCCCCAAAGACCAGGTTTTCAAAATCAGAATTAATTTGGAGGATTGATATAATGACACAGGTTACTGCTGCAATGGTCAAAGAACTCAGGGAACGGACCAAGGCAGGTATGATGGATTGCAAGAAGGCCCTTCAGGAGTGCGATGGAGATATGGGGAAAAGCGTTGACTGGCTGCGTCAGAAGGGGCTTTCTGTTGCCGCCAAGAGGGCAGGGCGGTCAACTTCTGAAGGCGCTGTCCAGTGTTATATTCATGCCGGTAACAAGCTTGGTGTTATGGTTGAGGTCAATTGTGAGACGGATTTCGTGGCAAAGACTGATCAGTTTGTCCAGTTTGCCAGAGACGTGGCCATGCATATTGCAGCCATCAATCCTGTTTGCATAAAACGAGAGGATACTCCTCCGGAGCTTATAGAGAAGGAGAAGGAGATCTTGCGCAAACAGGCTGAGGAGTCCGGCAAGCCGGATAACATAATTGAAAAGATCATTAATGGTCGCATTGAAAAATTCTATAAGGAAGTGTGCCTGCTTGAGCAGCCCTTTGTAAAGAACCCGGACATAACTATCCAGGACCTTTTAAATGAGCTGATTGCCAAGATGGGTGAGAATATCAGTGTCAGGCGCTTTGTGCGGTTCCAGGTCGGGGTGGAAGCGGAATAATGGCTGAAACCACACAAGGATCACCGGGCTATAGTCGCATTTTGCTGAAGCTCAGCGGTGAGGCCTTGCTGGGGGATGTGCCTTATGGGATATCTCCCGCAGTCATGGATGTCCTTGCCCGTGAAATTGCTCAGGTCCATGGACTGGGTGTGGAGATCGGATTGGTTGTGGGAGGAGGAAATATCTTCAGGGGGATTGCCGGTTCTGCCCAGGGGATGGACAGGACAGCCGCCGATCAGATGGGCATGCTTGCCACGGTTATGAATTCCCTGGCCCTTCAGGATGCCTTAAACAGGCATGGGGTCCAGGTGAGGGTGCTCTCAGCCATAGAGATAGGGCGAATTGCAGAGCCATTCATCAGGGGAAGGGCCCTCAATCATTTGATGAAGGGTAGGGTAGTCATATTTGCCGCAGGGACGGGAAATCCCTTCTTCACTACTGATACCGCAGCGGCCCTCAGGGCACTTGAGATAAATGCAGAGGTCCTTTTCAAGGCCACAAGGGTGGACGGCGTCTACGACAAGGACCCAAAGGCCGCCCCTGATGCGAAGAGGTATGATCGCCTGACCTATCAGGATGTTCTTGAAAAGGGTCTTAAGGTCATGGATGCTGCTGCCATATCTCTGGCCAAGGACGCAGGTCTTCCGGTAGTTGTGTTTAATATGCAGATCCCGGGCAATATAGAACGGGCTGTGAAAGGTGAAAAGGTTGGTACACTGGTTGGAGGCTGAAAAGAGCAGGTAGAAGGTGGAAGGCTGAAGGCTGAAGACGCTGTAAAAGGTGAAAAGGTTGGTACACTAGTTGGAGGGGTGACAGAAAATGAAAAAAACAGTGATTGAAGAGGCGAGCGGTAAGATGGACAAGGCTATTGGTGCCTTTGAGCGGGACCTTTCTCGTGTACGAACCGGAAGGGCTTCTGCTGCCTTACTGGAAGGGATTAATGTCGATTACTATGGAACTTTTATGCCCCTTAATCAGGTGGCTTCTGTTGCCATACCGGAGAGTCGCCTTTTGTCCATACAGCCTTGGGATATCAAGATCCTGGTAGATATTGAAAAGGCCATTCTTAAGTCCGATCTTGGCCTCACTCCCAGCAATGACGGCAAGATCATCAGGGTGAATGTACCACCCTTGACAGAGGAACGTAGAAAGGAATTGGTCAAACTGGTAAAAAAGATGGGCGAGGAATGCAAGGTGGCAATTCGGAATGTGCGAAGGGAGGCCATTGAACGTCTGAAGGGCCGGAAAAAAGCCAAGGAGATATCAGAGGATGATCTTTTCAGGCTCCAGGATGAGATCCAGAAGGTAACTGACGATCATATCCAGAAGGTAGAAGGGATTATTGCCGATAAGGAGAAAGAGATACTGGAGTTTTGATAAAAAGAATGGCCAAGCCTTCAGACCTCATTCGGCTGCCAAGACACGTTGCCATCATTATGGACGGTAACGGCAGATGGGCCAAGCGTAGAGGATTTCCCAGGATCATGGGCCACAGACAAGGGGTGAAGGCCGTACGTTCTACAGTCCGTCTATGTAGAGAGTTAAATATACCGGTTTTGACCTTGTACGCATTTTCACAGGAAAACTGGGTTCGTCCCAAGGCAGAGGTGAGCGCCTTAATGGATCTTCTGTATGATTATCTGAAGAGCGAGCTTGATGAGATGCTCGGGAATCAGATCTCTCTTCGGGCCATTGGACAAATCGAACGCCTTCCCGAACGGGTCAGGACCTGTCTTCTGGACACCATTGAGAGGACTTCTTCCAATACTGCTATGATTCTTAACCTCGCTTTGAGCTATGGAGGCAGGGCAGAGATCGTAGGGGCAGCCAGACATCTCGCGCACAAATGTCTTTCAGGAGCTCTGAATCCGGAAGATATAGACGAAGCCATGTTTGCTTCAAACCTTGATACAGCCGGGCTTCCTGATCCTGATCTTCTTATTCGCACAAGTGGAGAAAACAGGCTCAGCAACTTTCTTCTTTTTCAGACAGCATACTCAGAGTTCTATATCACTCCTGCTTTTTGGCCGGATTTTGACAAAGAGGAGCTCTTGAAGGCCCTTTTCGAGTATCAGAAAAGAGAACGTCGTTTTGGGTTGACTAACGAACAGCATTCCGAATCATGCACCGCCAAAGGCTTTTAACCGCGGCGGCCCTTGGCCCCTTACTTTTCATTGTGCTCTGGTGGGGCGGGAGGAGGCCTTTTGACCTGGTGCTCCTAGGAGCAACAGCTTTTTGTTTGTACGAGTACTTTACAATTTGTTTTCCAGGGCGTGGGGTAATACAGTGCTTTGGGGTTATGCTCGGACTGTTTCCCTTGTTTTCCGTCTTGTTGTGGGGCAATCCCGAATTTATAGTTCCTGCTGTTTACATGGCCTTGCTTGGAAGTGCCATACTGTTTCTTGTTTCATACAGCAGGTGGTCCAATGTTACATGGAACTGGGCGGCATTTTTCATGGGGATAGCTTATGTAGGTGTATGCGCGGCCCATTTGGGGCTCTTGCGTTACCTGCCCATGGGGAAGGAGTGGGTCCTGTTTCTTCTGGTAACGGTCTTTTGTGGTGATGCCGGGGCCTATTATGTAGGCAAAGGTATTGGAAGACACAAGTTATGCCCCAATGTGAGCAAGGGAAAGACAGTTGAGGGAGCTGCAGGAGGGTTGGTTTTAAATGCAATAGCGGCCTTTTTTCTGTGGTTTGTGCTCTTAGAGGAAATTGACCCAAGGGTCTTGGTGCCCCTGGCGCTGGTCATCGGAGTAGTCGGTCAGGTGGGGGACCTGGTCGAATCAATGGTCAAACGTTCTGCTGGTGTCAAAGATTCAGGTAGCATACTCCCCGGGCATGGAGGTGTCTTAGACAGGGTAGATGCGGTGCTGTTGGCATCTCCTTTCCTGTATTGGATCCTGTCCTTGTGCAGGATAGAAGGGGTTTTGATCAGATGAAAGAAACCAGGCGCATATCTTTGTTGGGATCTACCGGATCCATTGGGACAAAAGTCCTTGATGTTGTAAGACGCTCCAAAGGGCGGTTTTCAGTGAATGGCCTTGCTGCTGGAGAAAACGTCGAACTTCTTGCAGAGCAGATAAGGCAATTCAGGCCTGAGATCGTATCAGTAATGACTGCCGAGCTTGCTGATCAAGTCAGATCTATGACCGGACTTGCCGACACCAGGGTCCTTTACGGCAAGGAAGGATATATAGAAGTTGCAACAGTTGATGATGCAGACCTTGTTGTATCAGCCATGGTAGGTGCGGCAGGGCTAATACCAACCCTTGCCGCTCTTGAGGCAGGGAAAGACGTTGCCCTTGCCAACAAGGAATCCCTTGTGACTGCCGGCTCCCTGGTTACGTCTCTTGCAAGAGAAAAGGGGGCTGCCTTAATACCTATAGACAGCGAGCATTC
>JAIWFS010000091.1:0-5508 GCA_048631505.1 archaeon
TAAGTTCATAGTATAGGAATTCCTTTTTTTGGACACGGATGAACACAGATGAACACAGATTTTCAAATTTATGAACAATAATATTATCTGTGTATATCTGCGAAAATCTGTGTCCTATTTAACTTGAGGATGGTTAAAATTGGAGAATCAACTCAACGAGATCGTGTTGTTTCATCGCAAACAAAGTGGCCTCACCCGAAACCAGCTAGCCGATTTGGCCGGAGTAGGTAAGACCGTTATTTACGATATTGAAAAAGGAAAGGAAACCATTCGACTTTCCACACTGCAAAAGGTGCTTAGGATTTTAAACGTCAAGATCTCTTTTACCAGTCCGCTAATGGAGGCTTTTGATGAGAAAAGCTGAAGTGCTCATGCATGGATTGTCGACCGGCGTTTTAGAGGAGCTGGAATACGGTAAACGCTACCGGTTTGCATACCTGGAAAATTATCAGGGACCGCCCATTTCATTGACCATGCCGGTAGACAAAAAAGAGTTTGTTTTTGAAGAATTTCCGCCGTTTTTCGATGGTCTGTTGCCGGAAGGCGTTCTTCTGGAGGGTCTGTTGAAACAGCGCAAAATTGATCGCCATGATTATTTTAGCCAGATTGTGGCAGTGGGAAAAGACCTGGTGGGTGCTGTCACCGTGCAGGGAAAACAAGGATGAACCTGTGTCCGATTACATATGAGGAATGTGGCGATAATAAGTATTCGGAAAAAGGATTGAAAAAGCTTTCACCAAAACTGAAGGCCTTAAACGACTTTGCCTATTCTGCAGAAGAGCAGCGAATGGAAGCCGTGGCCCGAGCCGCCAAAATGTCGATTCAAGGTGTGCAACCCAAATTGAGCGTCCGGTTGAATATCAAGAAAAAAGCTTTTGAAATCGTGGATACCGGCGGCCGCTATATTTTTAAACCGCAAACATTCAATTACAGGGAAGTTCCGGAAAACGAAGATATTACCATGCGGTTGGCCGAACTGATCGGAATCGAAGTTCCTTTACATGGTTTGGTGTATTCAAAAGATGGATCCATGACTTATTTTATTAGACGGTTTGATCGCAGCGGCAGGAATAAAAAGATACCGGTGGAAGACTTTGCTCAGCTTTGCGGAAGGAATCGAGAAACAAAGTATGATTCATCAATGGAAAAAGTTGTATCGGTGATTGACCGGTTTTGCACGTTTCCGGCACTTGAGAGGTTAAGGCTGTTTAATCTCAGCCTTTTCAACTACCTGATCGGCAATGAAGATATGCATCTCAAAAACTTTTCCGTCATCCAGCGTGATTTAAAAGTTGAATTATCTCCGGCCTACGATTTGCTGAACTCAACCATCATTTTGAATTCTCAGGAAGAACTGGCACTTCCGCTCAACGGCAAGAAAAACAGGCTTCGAAAGAATGACTTCTTTGCATACTTTGCCCAAGACCGCCTGGAGCTAACTCAAAAATCTATAGACCAAACAGTTAATCGGATTGTCCGTGCTTACCCGAAATGGATGAATATCATTCAAAAAGGCTTTTTATCCGATGATATGAAGTCCAGGTACATGAACCTGGTAAGGGACAGATGCAGGAAGCTGGATTTAGTGCTATAGATACTCAATCTGGCGCATCTCTGGATTGTCCATCCGGGAGAAAAGATATACGCTTTAGAAAAAAACATCACTGCTGTCGGATTGAACAGCCTGGGGAAAGCCTTCATTTATACTCGCAACCCGTAACCCGCATATCATGCCAAAACGTACAGACATAAATAAGATCCTTATTATCGGCTCAGGTCCAATCATTATCGGCCAGGCGTGCGAATTTGATTATTCAGGGACCCAGGCATGCAAGGCCCTGATGGAAGAAGGCTATGAGGTCGTGCTTGTAAACAGTAATCCCGCCACGATCATGACAGATCCTGAAACAGCCCATCGCACCTATATTGAACCCATTACGCCTGAGATCGTGGCAAAGATAATTGAACGGGAACGGCCCCATGCCATTCTCCCGACCCTCGGGGGCCAGACAGGTCTTAACACGGCAGTGAAAGTTGCCGAGACCGGGCTCCTGGAAAAATTGGGAGTGGAGATGATCGGTGCCTCAATTCCGGTTATTCGCAAGGCCGAAGAGAGGGAGCAATTCCGTGACGCCATGAGCCATATCGGCCTGCGCGTGCCTGAGAACGGCATCGCAAAGGATATGGACCAGGCAAGAGAGGTTGCGGAAAGAATCGGTTATCCCCTGATTATCAGGGCAAGTTTTACCATGGGAGGGGCCGGCAGCGGAGTGGCCTATAACCGGGAAGAAATGGAGGACCTTGCCAAGGCAGGCCTTGATGCCAGCATGATTTCAGAGATCATCATTGAGGAATCCCTCATAGGATGGAAGGAATATGAACTGGAGGTCATGCGGGACTTCAAGGACAATGTAGTCATCATCTGCTCCATTGAAAATTTTGATCCCATGGGTGTTCACACAGGTGACAGCATTACCGTGGCCCCGGCGCAGACCCTCACAGACAGGGAATATCAGGCCATGCGCGATGCAGCCATTGCCATTATCAGGGAAATCGGCGTGGAGACCGGCGGTTCCAACATCCAGTTTGCTATTCATCCTGAAAATGGCGAAATGGTGGTCATTGAGATGAATCCCAGGGTATCCAGAAGTTCGGCCCTGGCCTCCAAGGCTACCGGCTTCCCCATTGCCAAGATAGCTGCCAAACTCGCTGTTGGATATACCCTGGACGAAATCGCTAATGATATCACCCGTGAAACGCTTGCCTCCTTTGAGCCTACTATTGATTACTGCGTGGTAAAAATCCCTCGCTGGACCTTTGAAAAATTCCCCGGTGCTGAAGACATACTGACCACATCTATGAAGTCTGTAGGTGAGACCATGGCCATAGGAAGGACCTTTAAGGAGGCCCTCCAAAAGGCCATCAGGTCCCTGGAGATCGGGAGATTTGGTCTCGGGTCTGACACACTCCAAAGCCAAGGGTCCGGTCCGGATATCCATGAAATAGAAAAGGGCCTTATTAATCCCAACTCAAATCGGATTTTTCAAATCTATGAAGCCCTGGAGCAGGGGATGACCCTGGAAAGAATTCATGAGCTGACCCTTATTGACCCCTGGTTTCTCTTCCATATCCAACAGATACACGATCTGGAAAAACAGTTAGGTCACATGGCACAAAAGGGGCATAGGCCTGGTAAATGGGATCCTGAATTCCTGAAAAAGGTGAAGGAATACGGTTTTTCCGATGTTCGACTCGCGAGTATCTTTGATACGGACGAGCAGGCCATAAGGGAGATACGGAAGTCAAATGGGATAGAACCGGTCTATAAGCTGGTGGATACATGTGCTGCCGAGTTTGAGGCCTATACGCCTTATTACTATTCAACCTATGAGCAGGAAAATGAGATCCGCTCTTCAGAGAAAAGAAAGGTGGTGATCCTGGGAGGAGGCCCTAACCGGATCGGCCAGGGGATTGAATTTGATTATTGCTGTGTTCACGCCTCATTTGCCCTTAAGGAAATGGGCATAGAGAGCATTATGGTCAACAGCAACCCTGAGACGGTCAGCACTGATTATGACACATCTGATAAACTATATTTTGAGCCCCTTACCAGGGAGGATATCCTGAACATTGTCGAACAGGAGAGGCCCGAAGGGATTATTGTCCAGTTCGGAGGTCAGACACCACTCAATATATCCACTTCCCTTGCAGAAGCAGGGGTTACCATCCTTGGAACCAGCCCGGATAGCATAGATCGGGCTGAGGACAGGGACCATTTCCAGGGCCTGCTCAAAAAATTGAATATAGAGCAGCCTGAAAATGGAATCGCCGTTAATAAAGAAGAGGCAATCCGGATAGCTGACAAGATCGGCTACCCTGTATTGGTCAGGCCGTCCTTTGTCCTGGGTGGCCGGGCCATGGAGATCGTTTATGATCAGGAGGACCTGGAGTTTTACATGGAGACCGCTGTCAAGGTATCTCCCGGAAAGCCCATACTGATTGACAGATTTCTCGAAGATGCTACGGAAATTGACGTGGATGCCATCTCGGACGGAGAAGATACGATAATCGGCGGGATCATGGAACATATCGAAGAGGCAGGCATCCATAGCGGGGACAGCGCCTGTGTGCTGCCTTCAATTTCTCTGGGCCAGGAAACCCTGGAACAGATCAAGGACCATACCGGGGCGATTGCCAGGGAACTTGGTGTAAAGGGGTTGATGAACATCCAGTATGCAGTCAAGGAGGGTATTGTCTATGTCCTGGAGGTAAATCCAAGGGCCTCAAGGACCGTCCCCTTTGTGAGCAAGGCCACTGGTGTCCCTTTAGCCAAACTTGCCACCAGGGTCATTATGGGAAAACGCCTAAAGGATCTTGGCCTTACCCAAGATGTCAGGCCTTCACACATCTGTTGCAAGGAGTCGGCCTTTCCTTTTGCCCGGTTTCCCAATGTGGATACGATCCTTGGGCCTGAGATGAGATCCACAGGCGAGGTGATGGGTATAGACAGCTCTTTTGGCCTGGCCTTTGCCAAGTCACAACTGGCTGTGGGGCAGAAACTGCCTCTTTCCGGCACGGTGTTCATCAGTGTTAAGGACAAAGACAAAAAGGCATCACAG
Source organism: archaeon (assembly GCA_048631505.1). Classification (GTDB taxonomy): domain Bacteria; phylum Desulfobacterota; class Dissulfuribacteria; order Dissulfuribacterales; family UBA3076; genus UBA3076. The sequence continues at coordinate 4,620 of JAIWFS010000091.1, forward strand.
GGCATTGCAGCCATGCTCCACGATGCGGGATTCAAGATTGTGGCCACCGGGGGTACTTCTGCCTTTCTTTTAAATCATGGGATTCCGAATCAACAAGTCAACAAGGTGAGGCAAGGGAGGCCCCATATCGTGGACATGATCAAGAACGGGGAGATTGATCTGATCATAAACACCACAAGCAACAAAAAGGCCATTTCTGAGTCCTGTTCCATCCGGCGAGCGGCCCTTGCATTCGATATTCCATATAGTACGACCATTGCCGGTGCCAAAGCCACGGCCCTGGCTATCAAATCAATGATTGAAGGTGAGTTCGGTGTTAAGACGATCCAGGAATATCATAGTTAGTGTCTGTGTTCGTCTGTGTGTCTGCCTGCCCTGTAGCGCCGGTAGATGGTACTGGGGTGGCTAATCCAAAAGTATTTTTACGGTAAATTTTGAATTTAAAAAGGGAGCGTGAAGGGTTACCGTTATGATAATTCTGCCATCAAGATCACCGCGTGAAGAATGCGGAGTATTCGGGGTATTCGGGCATCCTGAAGCAGCCAAGCTTACCTATTTCGGTCTCTATGCCCTGCAACACAGGGGGGAGGAAAGCGCCGGCATATTCAGCTCGGACGGCAAGGTAGTGCAGGAGCATAAATCCATGGGCCTTGTAAGTGAGGTATTCAACGAGGCCAGGCTAAAGGACCTTAAAGGGCATATAGCCATAGGACATGTGCGCTATTCCACTACAGGGTCTTCAGTTTTGCAGAATGCCCAGCCCTTCTGTGTATACCATGCCGGACGCACCCTTGCCGTGGCCCACAACGGAAACCTTGTGAATGCCCATTATATCCGGAAAGAGCTTGAAAGACACGGCTCTATCTTTCAGACTACCATGGACAGCGAG
>JAIWFS010000092.1:0-5471 GCA_048631505.1 archaeon
CCATATTTACTATAGTACATGTTCAGAGACTAAAAAAAGATCTGACCAAATTCAAGAAGGATATGTCAGTCAGCATTGAGAAAGAGGTGGTTGAACTGAAAATGGACATGCTTATGGTCATTGAAAGTGAATTGACAAAACTGAATAAGAACATGTCTGATGAAGCTGAAAAAAAAATGATTGTACTGAAGAGGGACATATCCGCTGAGACTGAAAAATCATTGATTAAGCTGAAAAGAGACATGCCTTTGAGTACCGAGAAGGGGTTACTTAATCTGAATAAGAGTATATCCGCGGGTATTTCGGCTCTCGTGAAGACAATGGAGCGCGTTGTTCCTGAAAAAACCGGGACGCTTCAAGAGAAATCAAGGGAGAAATTCATCCAGAAAGGTTAGGATCGAAGCTGTTTCATGAAATTTTTTATTTTCCGGGACAAGGGTTTTTTGAATCTAATTTTTACATAAAGGTCTCCCGGTTCTCCTCCGCCTTTCCCATCATCCCCCATGCCTTTTAGCCGTATTCGTTGGCCCTCTTTCATTCCGTGGGGGATCTTGACGACCAGTTCCTTAGACTGTTTTTGGTAGAGATACCTTATCTTGCCTCCCCTCAGAGCCAGCTCCGGAGAAATTGTAATAATGTCATTGCGGTCCTTTCCCTTCTCCGGCCACTCTATTCCCCACTTTTTTTTCAAACCGTATCTGATCAATTTCCCCAGATTTCCACCTAATGGGAATTTTGGAGTATAAGCATCTCCTCCCGTAGAGGAAGTGAAAAAGACTTTTCCAAAAGCTCCGGGTCGTCGAAATTCAAAGGTTCGGTACCCTGGACCATAGAAGTCCTTGAAGATCTCGTCAAAATTCCTGAAGCCGAAGGCCCTGCTTATCTCTTCAAAAATCTGATGGATATCAGAACCTCGAAATATATCCTGGTCAGACCAATTTTGTCTAAAATGACCGTAAGCAGAAGATCCGTATGTTTGCCTGAATGTGTCATATTGCTTCCTTTTTTCGGGGTCGGAAAGTACAGCATAGGATTCGTTTATTTCTTTCATTCGAGCAGTCGCAGCCGGGTTATCTTTATTTCTATCCGGATGATATTCAAGGGCCAGTTTTCTGTAGGCCGCCTTGATTTTTTGCTGGGTTGTATTGCTTTCCACACCCAAAATCTGATAATAATCCTTTTGTTCCATAAATCACCATTTCCATTGATATACCAACTCATTTATCATATTCTGGATGTATCTAAAAGCAATCTTTCGGAAAGAAAAGCCCTGAGTCTGCATTTGGACTCAGGCATATATGATACGGGCCATCAGGATTGGAGGACTCGCTAATGCCGGTTAAAAGTTACGGACCGCGTAAGCCAGCAGGTGGTAAGATCGATAAAGACGAAGTTAAACGCGTTGTCGCTGAGGCCCGTCAGGCTCAGGCCGAGCATGAACAGAGCTACCGGGAGCAGTCCCTGAAAATCCATCCCTGGATATGTGCCCGTTGTGGTCGAGAGTTCACCAACAAAAATTTGCACCTTTTGACCGTGCACCACAAGGACCACAACCATGATAACAACCCACTCGACGGCAGCAACTGGGAAAATCTGTGTATCTATTGTCATGAAAATGAGCACCGCCGCTACCTGGATCATCTTGAGGGTGATGGAGTACGGGTAGGTGATGAAAAGAAAGAGACACTCACCCATAATCCCTTTGCCAGTCTTAAGGGCCTGGTCAAGCAAGATAAAAGCTAAGGGCTTGCGCAAAACCTTGCAAGCTCCGCGCTGAACTATTACGTATGTTTCAAAGAGGAGGATTCATGGATTATGAGACCATTGAATACGATGTAAAAAAGGAGGGCATAGGCATCTTGTCCCTGAATCGCCCACGCAGGTACAATTCAGTGAGCCACCAGATGATGGAGGAGCTGGAGGCCTTCTGGAAAGAGCGACTGTATGACCTGGACACTCATGTCCTGATCCTTAAAGGTAATGGAGAGCGGGGCTTCTGTGCCGGGCTGGACATGAAGGAGAATGTAAAAATGGCCCCGGATATGAATACGGACCAGTTTTACAGGTTTCAGGCCCGTCTTGCCAGGCTTAATCTGGCCATGAGGCAGGTGCCGCAGCCCATTATTTGCGCGGTGCATGGAGCAGCAGCAGGTCTCGGGTTCAGTTTTGCCCTTGCATCGGATGTTAGGGTGATCACCCGGGACGCCCGCTTCTCTGCCGCCTACATCAATATCGGGCTTGGTGGTGCTGACATGGCGTGCAGTTATTTTCTGCCGCGTCTTATGGGGGCGGGCAGGGCATATGAGTTCATGCTCACCGGAAATTTTATGTCGGCAGAGGAGGCCATGGCACTGGGTCTTGTGAGCAGAATAGTGGAACGCGATAAACTCATGGAAACAGCCCTGGATTTGGCCTCAACAATGAACACCAAGAATCCCATGGGCCTCAGGCTTACCAAAGAGGCCATTAACATGAATCTGGATGCAGGGGGGCTGGAGCAGGCCATGAATATGGAAAACCGAAATCAGATCTTGCTCGTTGCCCGGGCCATGCTTGGGAAAGGTGAGAAGACGAGCAGGTATTTTTAGTGTCTTTTTAATACCTCTCTTCCTTTGTCAAAGGCCTCCATGTTTTCAGCCAGCTTAGCTGGAGGAAGCAACTCTTCAATCGTCGCCTCAAACGCCAGACGATCTATGGGTATTACCTCAATGCTGGATAGGGCTCCCAGCATTACCATGTTGGAAAAGATGGGATCACCCATCTCCAATGCGATTTCAGTGGCGTTGAGTGTCCAGACCCGACGGCTCAGCTCCTGTATTTTGTTCACTACTTTGGACACCTCCGGGTAGGTCACATCGCCTGAAATTACATCTAAGGGATGGATGGGCCGGGTGTTGAGAAGAGTCATTACTTCGGGGTTGCCATAGTGGCCCAGTATCCTGAGTGCTTCAACCGGTTCCAGAGCCACCAGCAGGTGACATTGCCCTTCAGGGACCAGGGGGGAAAACTGGTCCCTGGCCGATATACGGAGGTGGCTCATCACCGCACCCCCTCGCTGGGAAGCGCCGTATGTCTCTCCGATAGTGATAACGTATCCCTGTGAGACGAGTATGTGCCCAATTATCTGAGAGGCAAGTACGTTTCCCTGGCCGCCGACGCCACCGATAATAACGTTGAAAGGGTCTTTTTCAAAGGACATCTAAGCGGCCTCCTTCCGGATCGCAGACGTAGGGCAAATCTCAGCGCAGACTCCGCATCCGGTGCAGATAGCCTCGTCAAAACGGGCTTTTCCTGTATCCTTATCCCACACTAACCCCGGGCACTTGAAAACGCGAGTGCACAAGCGGTTGCAGCCGCAATTCCCACCCAGGCAGAGCTCCGGGTCGATATACATGTGATAAAGCCTTTGTTGGTGCCGGCTGCGAACTAAGGCGCACACCTGTCTCAGGATCAGGACCTTCACGCCCTCCTCATCCTGAAGGAGTCTCAGGATGGTCTCAGTTGTTGCCTTCATGTCAAATGGGTCGGCCACCTCCACCCTCGCTCCCAGTGCCTCGCAGATAGCTCTAAGATCCAGGACCGGAGCCTTATCCCCTGTGGCTGTTCGGCCTGTTCCGGGGTGCGGCTGAAAGCCGGTCATGGCTGTCGCGCTGTTGTCCAGAAGCAGGAGCAAAAAATTTGACCCGTTGTAACGGGCATTGGCCAGGGCCGGCATAACAGCGTGATAAAAGGTCGAGTCGCCACACACGGCAATCAGGGGTTGGTCCAGGCCAAAAGCCTCAAGCTGGCCGAATCCACAGGCCAGCCCGGTCCCGGAACCCATGGCGTGCAGGGTCTTCATCTGCCCGAATCCGGTAGGGCCCATACCAAGGGAATAGCAACCGATATCGCCGAGCACGAAGCCGTCCCGGCCATCTAATGCCAGGGCGTTCTTGACTGCCCAGTATGTTGCCCGATGCGGGCAGCCCGCGCAGAAGCCAAGCTTTCTTTCCGGAACAAGGTCGGAGGCAGCCTCTCTAGCCTTAAGAGAGTACCCGGGCGGCCGTGGCTCGTATGCAACTTCAAGGAGGTCCTGAATAGTGTTGGTAACGATGTCAGGGTTGAGCTCGCCCACATCGGGAACAGATTGTGTCGCCTTGCCCAGGAAGCGCTTAAGGCCAAGGTCGAGGCAATTCTGGGCGAAAAGCTCTTTTACATTGTTTTCCAGGAAGGGGTTTACCTCCTCTATGAACAGTACCCGATCGGCTTTTTTAAGGTGCTCAAGGACAAGTTGCTCGGGCAGGGGCCACGTGGTGCCCAGTTTGAGGATGCCAACCCTCTCATTCACGTCCAGATTAACCACTGCGTCCAGACAGTACATCCACCCGCTGCCACAGGTGATTATCAGAAGCTCGGGTTCCTGTGGACCGCGGTATAAATTAAAAGGGGATTGCTCGAACAGTTGGCCCGCACGCCTGAGCTTTTCGCGAAGGGCCTTGTGATTGAGCAATACCGGTAAGGTTATGCGGGGGCGGGAAGTGTCGAAATATGGCTTGTGAGCCAGCCGGGGCAGTTCATCAAGCCGCACATTGCCCCGGGCGTGAGAGACGCGGGTGACGCTGCGGACCAGAACAGGGAGGTGCAAATCTTCAGAGAGATCGAATGCCCATTTGGTCATCTCCTTGGTTTCCTGGAAGGTGGCGGGCTCAAGGAGGGGCAGGTCTCCCAGCCTGGCAAAGCCCCGGGAATCTTCCTCATTGCTTGATGAGAGGGCTCCAGGATCGTCCGCGACCACAACGACCAACCCTCCCTCACACCCGGTCAAGTTGAGGTTGAGCAGGAAGTCCGAGGCCACGTTGAGCCCGTTTTGTTTCATACTGCAAAGGCCCCTGAGCCCCGCAAAAGAAGCGGCCGTTGCCACCTCCAGGGCTACTTTCTCATTAACCGACCACTCAACATGAATCCCCGCTTCGTTGGCTACCCTGGAAAGGGAGCCGACTATTTCGGACGAGGGATTTCCAGGGTAAGCCGCGCACACCTTGACACCAGCCTCTAAAGCCCCACGGGCAATAGCCTCATTTCCCATAAGAAGCACGATTTTTCCGGGTGCGTCCTGGGCAATTGTGCTCATATCCTAATCTCCTGGGAATGCTTGTTCTAAACGCTTGCTATTGGTTTCTAAAGGGTGCGATGTTTTGAACATTTAACATTAAAATTATCATATAGGCTAATTAAATGTCTCGGAAATTCTACAACTCATTGAAATTATAGATATTTACTGAGGCTTGGTAATCTTGCTCACACATGGAATAATGGAATGGTGGAATAATGGAATGATGAAAATTCGTCTTCTACCGAATGGATTAGATCCGGATTTCTCATTTCTCTTATGGTTTGTCAACTTGATTTTCCCAATAACCCATTCCGTCAATTCCCCAAAACCCATTATTCCAGTGTTCCATCATTCCAACATTCCAATTGGGGCGAAGCCC
>JAIWFS010000093.1:0-5464 GCA_048631505.1 archaeon
ATTGTTTGGCATAGCCTCCCCAACCGAGGCTGCATCTGTTGGCGCTATGGGGGCCGTCCTGGTGGCTATTGCTTACCGAAACTTCAACTTTAGGGTCCTTTACGACGCAGCCATTCAGACACTACGGATTACAACCATGGTGATGTTCGTTGCGGCAGGGGCCATGATGTTTAGCGGTGTCTTTATGGCGTTGGGTGGGGCTAAGTATATCGGTGCTACTATCATTGCATTGCCCTTAGGGAAATGGGGTATCCTGTTCGCAATGCTGGTAGTCGTCTTCCTTTTGGGCATGTTTATAGACTGGATTGGCATCCTGTTTATCGTCATTCCCATTTTTACTCCCATAGCTCTGGACCTTGGATTCAACCCTTTGTGGTTTGCGCTGGTCATATGCACAAACCTCCAGATGTCATTTCTAACGCCACCCTTTGCTTACTCCATGTTTTATCTAAAGGGAATAGCGCCGGATGATGTGACCATGGTGCAGATATACCGGGGTGTATTTCCATTTATAGGACTACAGGTCATCGGCCTGGCGCTGGTTATCATATTTCCCCCGTTGACCCTGTGGTTGCCCAGCTTTATGTAGTGCTGAAGGCATGGGAGGATCCAGGGGAAACGCCTTTTGAAAAAGGTGTCCGGCTTTTAGAAGGGTAGCCTCGTCAAAGGGACGCCCGATGATCTGCATACCCACTGGAAGTCGCTGATTGGAAAACCCACAGGGAACACATAATACGGGGTTGCCGGCAAGATTGAAATAGCGTGTAAACCTGGTTAATGCAGAGCGTACGTTTATCATTCGGTCTGGCCCTATGGATACTTCCTGGCTCTCAATGGGAGGTGCATCCACAGTGGTTCCTGGAACGACTAACAGGTCAACTTGCGAAAAAACATCGGCAAGGACGTCTATTAGTTTGGTTCGAACTCGTAAGGCATGGATATACCGGGTGGCAGGGATGGTCATTCCCAAACGTATGCCGGACATAACCTCTTCACCTACGTCTTGCGGCCTGTTACGGGCATGGGTTTCAAGGCATGTGGCCGCCTCTGAGAATAGCACTGTGAAAGCTGCAATATCATCTTCAATAATTCCGGGGATATCTATCTCCCGGACACTTGCCCCAAGTGTTTCCATCCCTTTTACAGACTTTAAAACAGCTTCTTTGACGTCCTTCCGGAGATCTTCATAAAAAAAGGTTGTTGGCAAGCCTATCACCAGGCCATTCATGTCACCTTTCAATGGAGTCATGTAATCCTCTGGCTGGTGATTAGCACTCGTGAAATCATTTGGGTCATGACCGGCAATAATCTGCAAGCTCAGGGCAATATCTTCTACCTGCCTGGCCATAGGCCCAACGTGATCAAGAGACCATGACAAAGGTAGAACTCCCCTGCGACTCACCAAGCCATAAGTCGGCTTAAGGCCCACTGTACCGCAAAGGCTGCTGGGAATACGGATAGAGCCACCAGTATCAGTTCCGAGGGCCAAAGGTACAAAGCCTGCAGTTAGAGCTGCAGCCGAACCGCTGCTTGAGCCTCCGCACATCCTTGTAAGGTCCCAGGGGTTAAGAGTTGGACCATAATGAGGATTCCGGCTTGTAATACCAAAGGCAAATTCATGCATATTCAACTTACCAATGAGTATGGCACCAGCCTCTCTGAGTTTTTTCACAACATGTGCGTCAGCAACAGGGACATAATCCTTCCAAATTTTGCTTCCTGCCGTGGCAGGAACCCCCGCTGTATCGAAGAGGTCTTTCACGGCAAATGGTACTCCATGCAACGGGCCTCGCCAATGGCCTGCCATGATTTCATCTTGAGCCTTTTTTGCCTCAGACATAGCATCCTCGTCGAACACACGAATAAATGCATTAATCCTTTTATCAAGTGTGTGAATACGCTCCAGACAGGCATTGATCACCTCAACAGGAGACACTTCCAGATCCCGGATCATTTGCCCGAGTGTCAAAGCAGATAGACTTGTCAAGGATTGGCTATTCATCAACTTTCCCCTTTAATAGTGCAAACAAATGGGCTGGTTCATACTCGCGTTGATCGAAAACACCCATCATCTCATAGGTTTTGGCAAGGTCCCATGCAAGTGGGGTGAACGTTTCAGGGTCTGTATCCTGTGGTAGTGCATAAATTGGGAGTTTTAAGCTTATGGGCTTGACTTGTTTTGCCATTTATCCCTCCATAGTATAGGTTTCATATCCCATGGCAGAAAAATTTAACCTACCAAGTGTATCTGCTAAGGGGTTACTTTCCGATTAGATCCTTGCTTGAATTTTGGATCATTCACCATGCCATCCATCCTCCATCCACTGGAATGATCACACCGTGTACAAAATCTGAGGCAGGCGATGCTAAAAAGACGGCAGCCCCAGCAATATCTTCTACCTTTCCCCACCGGCCCGCCGGGGTTCGCCCAGTAATGGACCTGGATCGTTCCCGGTCCTTCTGCAAGGCCTCCGTCAATTCCGTGGCAAAAAAACCGGGGGCAAGGGCATTGACGTTAATCCCTTTTCCCGCCCATTCGTTAGCAAGAGACTTTGTAAGGCCAGAAACTCCATGTTTTGAGGCTGCATAAGCCGCTACATTGACACCACCTTGGAAGGCCAGAACCGAAGCAATGTTGATAATTTTTCCCCTTCCCTTTTTCAGCATGATCCGGCCCGCAGCCTGAGAGAGGATATACGGGGCAGCAAGATCGATCTCAAGGGTGGCATCCCAGTCTCTTTCAGAGTAATCCTCCGCGGGCGACCTCCTGATAATACCGGCATTGTTAACAAGGATGTCCACGGTTCCCATCGCTTCCATTACGGCTGCAATAACCTTCCGGGTCTCCTTCCTCTGAGTCAGATCAGCGCTATGGTGCAGATACCTCCTCCCCAGGCTCAATACGGCACTCTCAATGTCTTGATCCTCTTTGCGGCTGACTACAGCTATGTCAGCCCCTGCCTCGGCTAAGGCCAAGGCAATTGCCTTACCTATTCCTTTTGTACCACCTGTCACCACGGCAATTTTGCTGTCTATTCGAAATTTATCAAGAATCATTTTTGTTGCCTCCCTTTCTGAAAATCCCGGCATTGGCCTCGTTTGGGGAAAACCTCGGATAGTGAGACCTAACGCCACGTGGTCTTTGCATCATTTCTGAGGGGTAGCCGGTGATACGTGTATGTGGGATAACCAACCATCATAGACCCAAAGCTGGTGTGCCCCTCGGGAAGAGCCAGGGACTCTTGCATTGCAGGCCAAAGATTGGCAGCGGCGTTAAAGTATCCGGCCCAGCATGCACCAAGGCCAAAGGAGGGCGCGGCTAATTCCAGATAACTCAACGCAATTGTACACGCTGCTGGAGCTCTACCCTCGTTTTTAGGCGCATGTGTGACAATGACATGTGGTGCACCTCGACAGATCCTCTCAATCCCTGCTTCCCAGGCACCCACAACGCGATCCATATGCATGGCCTGAGCTATAGGATCGTGTTCTTTCATCATTTGACGCATCCAATCGATGACCAGCCCAGCCAGATGCCTGACCTCATCGCTATCGTAAATGACCAGCCATCTCACCGGCTGTATATTGTGGCCAGATGGGGCGAATCGGGCAATGTCGATAAGTTTGGTGAGGGTCTCGCGTTCGACGGGCCTGTCTTTGTAAGTGCGGATGGACCTGCGGGCGCGTAGAAAATGTTCTACACGTTCTGGCTCAAGGAGCCAGTCACTTCGTACCGTCGGACATTGCCAGGGTGTCATTGTCCTTAGAGAAAGAGCCCCGTGCTGACATATGGCGACACAATGGCCACAGTTGATACATAGTTCTTCAGCATCACCGGTTGGAGTAGGGGTCGAATTTCCCCCTTTGAGTTCAATAATTCCCATAGGGCACTCTGCGACGCATACGCCATCACGTTTGCATTTCTCCTGATCAACAACAAAAAGGCTCATGGTTCCTCCCTATTGGTTAACAACCTTCTATAAATTGTCCACAGCCCCTTCAGCCATGACAGTTTTAAAATTGATCCTCGACGAACAGATGATAAGAAAAGACCAATTCCCTGTCAAGCACGTACTCGCAAGCAAAATTTTGGCTTTTGAAACCCAATCGTTGAGTTACGGTTTTTCTTGACAAATTGGTTGAAGCGTAGAGTGCGTTTGTTGTAGTATCCATGCAGGAGGGTATGAATTATGAAATCAACAGGTCATAACTTGATCATGTCGGCATTATATAATGGGAGAAAAAGCGATCGGCCTCCAGCAGGAAACCCGACCTCCATCGTCTGCCAGGACCTCATGGATGCCTGTGGGGTTTCATTTCCCCAGGCCCATCTAAATGCTAATGCCATGGCTGATCTGGCCCTTGCGGGCCATGAAATCCTGGGCTTTGACACGGTAATGCCGGAATACAGTGTGCATCAGGAATCGGCAGCCCTTGGATGCGATGTAAACTGGGGTGATCGTGACACTATGCCGGACGGCAAATCTTTCCCCTATTCTGATTTTTCCGATATTGAAATACCTGAAAATATCCTTGAAAAGCCTTCCTTGCGTGTGGTTCTGGATGCCCTGTCCATCCTTAGACGCAGCGTTGGGGACAAAGTGGCAATCATGGGCAAGGTTATGGGCCCATGGACCCTGTCTTACCATATGGCTGGCACGCAGAACTTTCTATTACAGATTGGGATGGGTGAGAATGAGAAGGTTATCAAAATGATGCGCCAGTTGATGCCGGTAACAATCGCTTTTGCCAATGCCCAATTCCAGGCAGGAGCAGACGTTGTCTGCCTTGCGGACCATGTGACAGGAGATCTTGCAAGCCCAAAACACTACCAGGAACTTCTTCTGCCTCTTCACAAAGAGATCACACCACAGATCGGGGGACCTCTCATCCTCCATGTCTGCGGCAACTGCAATGACCGCCTTGATCTCTTTGCAGAGGCAGGATTCGAGGCCTATCACTTTGAGTGGCAGATGGACGCTAAGTCAGTCGTTAAAAAGGTGGGGCATCTAATGTCCCTTGCTGGATGCATAAACAATGCCCAGGTGCTCTACCAGGGGACACCTGATGATGCCTATACGCAGGCCCGTTATGCCATCGATGCCGGGGTCAACATCATAGGGCCGGAATGTGCTATACCATTGACCACGCCTTTGGAAAACTTGAAAGCGATTGTTACGGCCGTTCGTGAAGGATATTAGGTATTTTTTGTGTCGAAAAACACAATCTATTCGGGGAACAGAGCTCTTTGGCTCTGCCTGTATTGGTGTGGGGGAGTGTTGGAGTGGATTCTTTTCTTTTCGCATTTAGTACCTTATAAATAAATTTGTGTTCAAATTGCGAAAAAAATTTTTGTATGGCCGGGAAAGCCTTTGCTGTAAAGGCCCTCAGAAGAATGAACGGCGATTCAACTTTTTACAACCTGTTTGGTTCCGGCGTATCCTGCTTAAGAATTAAAAGATTG
>JAIWFS010000094.1:0-5391 GCA_048631505.1 archaeon
AAAAAGGGTTGTGGTATTTCCCAAGAGTATTGCCACAGGCACTATCAAACTGCCTCCCTGGATGAAAAAGTAGTATTCTATGTTTTGTGTTCCGGGTTGCGCGTTCGAAGAGTCCGTCACCAGCGAGGCGCAGCCCGGAATGTCTATTCTTTAAGTTTTTTCTAATGTAATCCGGATTAAACTATGGCAATCCTGATTTATGGAACCATCAACAGCGTTGCATTAGCGCTCATGGCCCTGGGCTTTGCCCTGGTTTACGGAATAAGCAGGGTTCCCAACTTTGCCCATGGGGCCCTTTACGTTATAACCGGCTTTATTGCATGGAGCTTATTGCGGACCTTAGGTCTCAACTATTTTTTCAGCATTGTATTGGCCATTATTGCCATCGGGGTGGTGGGTGCCCTCATGTATCAGTTTGTGCTCATTCGTGTGCGGGGGATGGCTATATCGGAGATCATTGCTTCCTATGCAATCGGGCTGGCCATCTTAGAAGGATTGCGATGGGGAGGATTCAAAGGGTCGACCTATACACTGCCTGTATTCATTGAGGGGAGTATAAATATCGGCGATATCCCTGTTGATCTCCATCGCATTTTAGTTGTTGGTATCGGTGTCGCCGTTGTTATCTTCCTCTGGCTTTTTACCCATTATACAAGGATCGGCCTGGCACTGCGGGGAATGGCCCAGGATGAACGTGCGGCCCTGATGTTGGGAATCGATTCCGATGTCATGGCAGTTGTGGCTATGGCATCCGGTGCCATGCTTGCGGGCCTGGCCGGGATTGTTTTGCTTCCCCTGGGAAACATCGTGGTTGAAAAGGGGTATGATGTCTTGATCCAGGCCATTGCCGTCTGTATCGTAGGCGGGCTGGGAAGCTGGATGGGCGCCGTACTGGCGGCCTTTCTCATCGGATTTGCCCAGATCCTGACTGTGGTCTATCTGGGGGCCCATTTTCAAATGGTGGTGGCCCTGCTGGCGATTATTCTTACCCTCATATTTCGGCCTTCAGGGCTCTTTGGTCGACAAAAGGAACTGGAAGAAAGGGTGTAAGACTTGAATATGGAGCAACGTCGCAAGGAAAGGATTGACCGGGGTATCAAGGTCCGAACAGATGGTCTATATGCCCTGATGTCCTGGCGGGAGCTGGGCTATCTGACCCTGCCCAGGATGGTGCTGATTGTGGGAATGCTGATCCTCCCTTTTGTAATGCCCAGTATGTACTGGCAGCGGGTCATCTCCATTGTCTGCATCTATGCCCTGCTGGCCGTGAGCTTTGATCTCTTAGCCCACTTTGTCGGCCTTGTTTCCCTGGGCGGTGCGTTATTTATCGGTGTAGGCGGGTATCTTTCCGCCATAATGAACACTTCTTTTGGATTCCCACCCCTTCTGGCGATCCCCATCGCAACTATTGCAGGCGCGGCTATCTGCACCCTGCTCCTGTTTCCATGCCTTCGCCTGCGAGGAGTCTATTTTGCTATTGTGAGCCTCATGTATCCTCTGGCAATGACCCGGGTCATCGAGGCCCTGGACATTCTGGGGGGCACGGACGGGATCATGGGTGTAGACAGCTTTCCCAATCGCTGGATCGAGCAGTATTTTGTTATTCTGATGGTGCTTCTGTTTCTATTCGGGGCGAGACGACTGGTCAACATGGATCTCGGTCTGGTGTTGCGCGCGGTCAAGGATAATGACCAGGCAGTGAGGGCCTCGGGCATGAGCATCACATTTTACAAGGCCGTGGCCGTGTTCATCTCCTCTGCCATGGGGTGTCTTGGCGGCGCCTGTCTTGTGCATATTTACATGTGGTCCGGCATGTCCCTGTTTGCCCTGGATTTCTCTATTCTTCCTATTGCGGCGACAGTCATCGGCGGGGCCGGCACCATTGTGGGCCCGGTTTTGGGGTGTCTTATACTGGTCCCGGTCTCCGAGTTGTTGCGGGAATTCGGGACACTGCGTATCGTTTTTTATTCCGTGATACTCGTGGCATTCATTGTTTTTCGCAGTGAGGGGATCATGGTTTACGGTCAGCGCAAGTACCATCAGATTGAAAGGTGGGTTAAGGTATGAGCGATCAACCTATCCTGGAAGCCAAAGATGTGACAAAAACCTTTGGTGGAATTCTCGCGTTGAACCGGGTCAGTTTCCATGTCAATGAGGGAGAGATATTAGGCATCATCGGCCCAAACGGTTCGGGCAAGACAACCCTGATCAACTGCATCACGGCATTCATCAAGATGACCTCGGGCAAGGTCTTCTTTCGGGGAAAGGATATCAGCCGCAAACCGGCCCACAAGATCGCGGACATGGGGCTAACCCGGACGTTCCAGATCATGCGGCCTTATTACAGCCTGCCGGCTTATAAGAACCTGGTGATCCCCCTGTTTTCACCCCGTGCCAAACGCACGGGAGGCTGGAGGGGCGGCGGCAAATTAGGGGACCGGAATACCGTGGGTATTGACATTCTGGAAGAGATCGGTTTTGAACGGGATTCCTTTGTTCCCTACAAAATGGCCTCCACCCTACCCACCGGCTACCTGAAACGCTTAGAGCTTGCCCGGTGCCTTGCCCTGAAACCGGAGATTATACTCTGTGACGAAGTCTTTTCAGGGTTAAGCATGAGTGAGATTGCCAGCATGGTGCCCCTGATAGAGCGCCTGCAGATGGATGGTATTGCCCTGGTCATGATAGAACACCGGTTGCGGGAGCTTTTCCGGGTTGCCCGAAGGATTATGGTATTGAACTTCGGCGAAAAGTTGATTGAAGGGACCCCCGAAGAGGTCATGGCCGACGAGAAGGTGAAAGAGGCATATTTCGGGTCAGAAGAGGTTGAGGAGGTCATGACCTATGCTTGAGGCTACCGACCTGATGGTTTTCTATGAAAACATGCTTGCCCTCAATAATGTCAGTATCAAGTGTGAGGACAAACAGATCGTGGGGGTGTTCGGTGCTAACAGCGCCGGCAAATCTACCCTCATGTATACGGTTTCGGGTATCATGGAGGATATCAGGAAAAAGGAGGAAATGGCCGGTGGCGAGAGGATCACCGTTTTAGGGCAGATACGGTTTTTGGGGCGGGACATCACGGACCTTAAACCGAGCAAACGGGCCAGGGAAGGGATTATACTCTGTCCTGAGCGAAGGAGGATATTTCCCGAATGTAGCGTGATGGAGAACCTGCGTATCGGCGCTTACCTTGCCTCTCCATCCCAGGCCAAGGATACTCTGGAATACGTGTTTAACGTATACCCGGCCCTTGAAAAACTCAAGAAAAGGGTCGGGGGATTCTTGAGCGGGGGAGAACAGCAGATGTTGGCAATAGGACGTGCGCTCATGGCCCAGCCCAAATTGCTACTCCTGGATGAACCCCTGCTGGGTCTAAGCCCCTTGATCCAGAGTATTATGGTCCGATCTACTAAAGAAATTCGTAATGAGAAGGGAATCTCTATTATTGTGACCGAACAATACGCTCGTCCGGTCCTGCCCATCGTAGATTATGCCTTTATCCTGGAAAACGGGGCCGCGGTATTGGAGGGACCCCGGGATGAGGTGTTGAACAACCCGGACGTGCGCTCGGCCTATTTCGGGGTTTCTTAAGCTCCCTTTACCTTGTCGAAGATTCCGCCTTTCCGGCGGTTAAGGCGAGAGGGTGAGGGGTGATTTTATTTCAGGGGTCGAAGAATCTATGAGAAATAACGAGCAGGCATTGGAAAAGGAGTTGACCTTTACCCGGTTTGACCGGATGAGTGAAAAGTACCCGGACAATGCTGCTGTGGTCTATCTGGGAGAGAAGTTCTCCTATGCACGCCTGCGTGACCTGAGCGAGCGGTTTGCCGGCTCACTGGTTGACATGGGCGTCAAAAAGGGCGATCGGGTCATGGTTTACATTTCCAACTGCATCCAGTGGCTCATCGCATTCTTAGGTATCCAGAAAGCCGGGGCCGTGCTTGTGCCGGTCGCCCCGATCTATACCTCTTTTGAGATCGAATATATGATCAAAGACTCAGGGGCCGAGACGGTCATCTGTCTTGATACCAATTTTTGCTATGTCAAGGAGGTCTTTTCCAGGACAGGACTCAAGAGGGCCATTGTGACCAATCTGGCGGACCTACTTCCCTTTTGGAAAAGGGGCCTCGGTGTCCTGTTCGACAAGATACCGCACGGCAAGGTGGACCGAGACAGCCGGGTCCATTCCTTCAAATCGCTTCTGAAGCACCCGCCCCTGAAATCACATGTAGAACTTAATCCCAAAAAAGATCTTTCGTATATCCTTTATACCGGAGGTACCACCGGTTTTCCCAAGGGAGTTCCCGGCAATCACCTGGGCATGACGTCCTATGTCAACGACGTGACCGAAGATGTGGCAGGGGACTATCTCAAGGAAGGAAAGGACGTATATATCGCGGTAAACCCCCTTTTCCACATCATGGCCCTTGGCTTGTGTATGGCCGTGGGTCTTAACAAGGGCAATACCACGTTGCTCATGCCCGTGCCCCAGGTGGACGCAATCCTGGAAACCATAGAGCGCTACGGGACCCGCTGGATGCTGGGCGTTCCCGCCCTTTACCGAATGATCCTGGAAAATGACCGCCTGGACCGTTATGACCTGAGTTCCCTGACCTATTGTTACTGCGGCGGGGATGTACTGCCGGTCGAGGTCTTTAACCGGTGGAAAGAGCTGTTCGGTGTCCCCATTTATCAGGTCTATGGCTCTACCGAGGCGGGTCATGTGACCTACAGCCGGATTGACAGGGACCCCAAACCTACTACCATCGGACTCCCCCTGAAAAGCAGGGAATGTATTGTGGTGGACCCGGAGACCCTGGAACCGGTCCCCCCCGGTGAAATCGGGGAGCTCCTGGTCACCTCACCCTATACCCTGAAAGAATACTGGAACAAGCCGGAGGAAACCGAGTACTCCTACGTGGAGCTGGATGGAAAGATCTATTACCGTATGGGCGATTTTGTGTCCCAGGATAAGGACGGCGAACTGGTTTATGTGGAGCGTTCGGCAGACATTATCAAACACAAGGCCTACCGGGTCTCGGCATCCGAAATAGAAGCGGTGCTCCAGGACCATCCCACGGTTATAGGTGCCTGCGTGGTGGGCATCCCTGATGTCAAGGTGGGGGAACGGATCAAGGCCATCGTGGTCTTGAAAGAGGATGCCAGGGGAGTGGGCGGAGCGGAGCTTATCAAGTGGTGCCGTGAACGGCTGGCATCCTATAAGGTCCCGGGCTATATTGAGTTCAGGGATATGCTACCCAAGTCAAAGGTTGGAAAGCTTTTAAGACGTGAAATCAGGGACGAGGAACGCAGCCGGATCTCCAAAGAAAAGAGAGCCTTGTGACCTCGAAAGAAAGGAGCGGGAATATGGATGTTTTTACAGCTATA
>JAIWFS010000095.1:0-5293 GCA_048631505.1 archaeon
TGGTATTCATGTTCATGCTCACTACACAGTCCGGGCTTCTAATCATTGCGAACGCTAAGGGCATGATGGTTCATGCAGGCAAGAACATCCCATTCCTTGCGGCAAACGCGTGGATTCTTGTATCGTTTGGAGGTTTTATCAATGCAGCCGGACGGGTCGGTACGGGCTTTTATTCAGACAAGATGGGGCGGGTTAATGCCTACTGCATGAACTGTACTATATCTGCCCTATGCCTGTTCTCGTTGCCGTTTGTCATTGCGATGCAGAATGTCGTGCTTCTGTTCCTGGTCGTGGGTATTGCTTACTGGCAGTATGGCGGCGGTCTTGCCTTGTTGCCATCCTTTACTGCAGACTTCTACGGGCCCAAGAACCTCGGATTCAACTACGGCCTGGTATTTCTCGGCTGGGGAGCAGGCTTTTTCATGGCAAGACTGGGCGGTACAATTGAAGATATGACAGGCAGCCTGAACACTGCTTTCTATATCTCAGGGGCCTTGCTGATTGCAGGAGTTATCCTCGCGCGTATTACAACAAGGCCAAAATACGCTGGAGAAGTATAGTAGAAAGGGGGTATCCACTTCATTGTCCTTGGGTATATTGTAGGTTGGGTTAAGCGGTTATAGTCATCACTTTTGTTGGGTTCGCCTGACTTAATAGAACCTCAACGCACTGAGATCACCGCAAAATTAGCGAACCCAACAAAATTAGTTGCAGACCGACGGCTTAACCCAACCTACAATTTGTCGTTTAGGGTAGCAACGATGTAGATTTGTTACCTAATTTCGAATTTCGAATTTCCAGTTTCGACAAAAAAGGACGCGTGTTATAATACACGCGTCCTTTTTTGTAAGGAGTTAGTGTATGAAACCTGATCACCTTGATATCCTGAACCCCGGACGCTGTTGCCTCCTGGTCATTGATCCCCAGGAGCGCCTCATGATGGCCATTCATAAAGCAGACAGGGTAATAGCCAATACCGCCCTTATGATACACTGTGCCAAGGCTATGGAGATACCTATTATAGCAACAACACAATATGAAAAGGGCCTCGGACCATTTGTACCTGAGCTTGCCGAGCTGCTTGCGGATGTCACCTGTGTGGACAAGATTGATTTCAATGCCCTGGCAAACTACAATGTGAAACAGGTCCTTGCCAATCTGCCTGCTGCTGTTGATACTCTGATTATGGTGGGGGTTGAGGCCCATATATGCGTTTATCAGACTGCCGTTTGCGCAATCAAAATGGAATACAGACCATGGATAGTGGCTGATGCAGTATCATCCAGGAAAAAGCGAAATGCTAAATTAGCTTTGAGCCGGATGGAAGCCATAGGAGTATCCGTAGGACCGGCAGAGATGGCGGTTTACGAGCTGCTTGGGAAGGCTGGGACTCCAACGTTCAAGGCTATGTTACCGCACCTTAAGTAAGTCAATGTTGAATGTTGAATGCTGAATGCTGAATTGTGGAAGAAGATTTAAAAGACTTATACCTTAATTCAACATTTAACATTCAAAATTCAGCATTTATTGATTGTGCGTCGTATGAACGAGGAAATTGAAGTAACGCAGCAGATGGAGTATTTTCAGCGGAATCATGAATCATATTTTTCCATGGACACTAACCGCTCTCAGTATAATAGGGGCAATACTGAACATAAGAAAAAAACGTTCTGGTTTTGCAGTCTATACAGTAGCCAACATCGGCTGGATAATCGTGAATATCTATCACGAAATTTATGCGCAGGCAGCCCTGTTTATAGTCTTCACCGGGCTTTCTATCTGGGGATGGATAGAATGGGGACGCAAGAAGTGGGGCAGACATGACGGCATTCTTTGAGACCTTTGAACACAGTGCTGACATAGGGATCAGGGGTAGAGGCAAGACATTGTCAGAGGCCTTTGAAAATGGTGCGAAGTCAATGTTTTCGCTCTTGGTGGAAGACCTTGATACAGTCATCCCTGAGAAATCAGTCACAATTTCCTGCGAGTCCTTTGATATGGAAGGTCTGTTTGTTGCCTGGCTCAATTCCCTTTTGGCTGAATCTGACATACAAAGGCTGATATTCAGCGACTTCAAAGTGAAAATACAGGACCTTAGACTTACAGGAACAGCAATTGGAGAACCCTTCGATTTCTCAAAGCACCAGCGAGGGGTGGAAGTCAAGGGAGCAACTTTCACCGAACTCGCAGTCAGGCAAGATGGAGACTGGTGGATCGCCCAGTGTGTTGTGGATGTATGAATTAAGAACCTGGAGGTAATCAATGGAGCTTAAACAGCTAAAACGTCTGGGAGAGTATCAGTGGGAGATCCCCAGGGATAAGGACATGAGGGTACCTGCCCTTGTCTTCGCCAGTGAGGACCTGGTCTCTGAGATGGATGAAAAGGTCCGCGAACAGCTCAGCAACGTGGCCTCATTGCCGGGGATTGTGAAGGCTGCCATTGCCATGCCTGATGCCCATTGGGGCTATGGTTTTCCCATTGGAGGAGTTGCGGCCTTTGATCCGGATGACGGCGGTATTATCTCCGTAGGCGGAGTGGGCTATGATATTTCCTGCGGGGTCAGGAACCTGCTGACCGGTCTCACGCGAGACGAGGTCCTGCCCCTTCTTGAATCCCTGATTGATCGACTCTTCCGGGTTGTTCCATCCGGTGTGGGCTCTGAAGGCAAAATCAGGCTTTCACCTGCCGAACTGGATGACGTTCTCACAGGAGGTGCACAGTGGGCAGTAGAACATGGTTATGGGCTTCCCGAAGATCTGGCCCACACTGAAGAGGAAGGAAGACTGGAAGGGGCTGACCCCTCTTGTGTCTCAGATATTGCCAAACGCCGCCAGTATCGTCAGGTTGGGACCCTTGGTTCAGGAAACCATTATCTGGAAATACAGTATGTGGAAGAGATATTTCACCAGCCTTCGGCCAAGGCCTTGGGTTTGAAACAAGGAGATGTAATAGTGGCAATCCACTGCGGCTCCAGGGCACTGGGGCATCAGATCGGTACTGATTACCTTCAGGTACTTGGTAAGGCCGGCAAGAAGTATCAGATCCCAATCAAAGAAAGGGAGCTTGTGTGCGCCCCAATAAAATCTCCTGAAGGTGAGAGATATTACAAGGCCATGGCCTGTGGGGTAAACTGTGCACTTGCCAATCGGCAGGTAATTACTCATCTCACCCGCCAGGTTTTCCATGAAATAGTTCCAAAGGCCACAGTGAAAAACCTTTATGATGTCAGCCACAATACGTGCAAGATCGAAGAACACAGGGTAAACGGCGAGGTGAAACGCCTTTATGTCCACAGGAAAGGGGCTACCAGGGCCTTTGGTCCAGGTAGAGCCGAGATACCTGAGGCATTCAGGGACGTCGGTCAACCTGTGCTCATAGGTGGGACCATGGGGACCTGTTCCTATATTCTTGTAGGCCAGGAAACCGGGGAAGCCCTGGCCTGGGGTTCTGCATGCCACGGCGCAGGCCGTTCAATGAGTCGAAGGGCCGCACTGAAACGCTGGAAAGGCCGGAAGATAATCTCCGAACTGGCCCACAGGGGTATCCTCATACGGGCAGCGAGCTACCGGGGTGCGGCAGAAGAGGCACCTGAAGCATACAAGGATGTCACAAGTGTAGTGGATTCCACACACAAGGCAGGACTTGCAAGAAAAGTTGCAATACTGAGACCCATGGCCTGCATCAAGGGTTGATTAATTCTCCGGCGTCTGCCCCTTCAGGACACGGATACCGCACTATTTTTCCTTCAAAGGTGCGGAATATTGCCTCATCTTTGCTAAATTCAAGCAAATATGAGGGTATCATCAGGGCCTTACCTCCACCACCAGGAAGATCCACAACATAGTTCGGAATACACAGACCACCTATCTTGCCCCACAACTCCTGAATAATTTCCACACCCTTTCTGATATCTGTTCGAAAGTGATCTGTCCCCTGCACTGCATCACAGTGGAAGAGGTAGTAAGGTCTTACCATGATCCTCTGAAGCCCGCGGCACAGATCTCGTATCACTTTCAGGGAATCATTGACCCCTTTTAACAACACAGTCTGATTAGACAGTGGTATCCCTACCTTGAGGAGCCTTTCGCACGCCTCTGTGGACTCAGGTGTGATTTCTCTTGGATGATTGAAATGAGTATTTATCCAAAGGGGACGATGTCCGGCCAGCATTTGACACAAATCGTCGGTTATGCGCATGGGAAGCACTACAGGAATCCTGGTACCAATACGCAACACCTCCACATGAGGAATTTCCCTAAATGCCTTTAAAAACTCATCAAGTAGCCCCGGATGCATTGTGAGTGGATCTCCCCCGGAGACAATGACTTCACGCACACGGGGACTGCCTGCAACATAGTCCACCATACGATAAAGGGCCTCTTTTGTACTGCCGGCCTCCGGATTTTTCCATGTACGTTTCCTGTTGCAATAACGGCAGTACGCAGCACATGTGCCGGTTACCATTGCCAGTACACGGTCCGGATACCTGTGAATCAGACCAGGAACCGGCATGTGAGCCCGTTCGGCCAGGGGGTCTTCTTCTGAACCCGGAAGTGAAAAACTTATCTCCCTGGGATCAGGAATACACTGCTTCCTGATAGGATCATCGGGATCTGACCAGTCGATCAGGGACAGATAATATGGCGTAACTGCATACCTGTATAGTGCTATGACATCTTTATAAATCTTTTTCTCAGAGGACGTAAGTTGCAACAACCCTGACAGTGCATCAAGTCCCTTAATACGATTTGAAAACTGCCAGCGCCAATCAGACCACTGCTCTGATTCACCCCTATTCATTATTTTTTTCTTGATTCTGAGCCATGTAGAGTGAAAAGAGCCGGGGCTCCAGGGCCTTCATGTATTGGCGAATAGAGACTAGATCCAGCCCATAGTACTCCAATCCGGCCATTCCTTGCTCTGAAAGGACAATCCCGGCGGCAAAGGCCCTGCCGGAATGTATGTGAGTCTCATTATTGTCAATCCGGTTGCCGGCCGATAGCATTTCCCACAACTGCAGGGCCTCCTCCTGATCCTCCAGCCTGGGTGGCCTAAACACGCCGGAAAGAAGGCCAATGGCCGCTGCCCATCCGGTTTCATTTTTCCATGTATCAGAAGCATATTCCTCTGCGTCCAATAACGAACATGGATTACTAACGATCTGACACACTGTCGGATCAGACAGGTTGGTTAAATCCACGTCATCCGGTCCAAGAAACAGGGCCTGAAAGTACGCGTGCCTTGCGGAACCCAGGAACTCCTGCTGATAAAGGGCATCCCCCAAATATCCGT
>JAIWFS010000096.1:0-5287 GCA_048631505.1 archaeon
GTAAGCGTTCACAGGGCACCGCATCTGCTTTGTTGTCGGGCACTTGAAGTACAGGGAGTACGTCTGCGTACCCGTACGCCTCGCATCTGCAGCACCCTGTAAACGCTTACAGTGTGATTGTTCAGTCTTTTGGAATTGATTCTAACATGGAGAATACAAATGGGTATAAACAACGTCATTTTCTTAGAAGTACTGGAGTGGTTTGATCAAACAGGTACTGAAGTCTCCCACCGCCTGCCTGAGATCGGCTCAGGTGAATTTAAGCTTGGGGCACAGGTCATCGTGCGAGACAACCAGGCCGCGGTATTCTATTCGAGCGGCGTGGCATGTGACGCGATTGGCCCAGGACGACACACCCTGAGCACCATGAACATACCACTGCTGACCAAATTACTTTCTCTCCCCTGGGCCTTCACCAGTCCCATCAGGGCAGAGGTCTATTTTGTAAATCTAAAGGTCTTTAACAACCTGAAATGGGGAACCAGGGACCCAGTAGCATTTAGAGACAAGGAGTTTGGTCTGGTTCGCTTAAGGGCCCATGGGATATGCAATATACAAGTGAGCCAACCCGTACTCTTTGTGAACACCTTGGTAGGTACACAGGCAAGTTACAATATAGACAGTTTAGAAAATTATCTGAGCGAAGTTATAGTCTCGAGATTAAACGATCACCTGGGAGAACACCTTGAGACCCTGCTGGAACTTCCGAGCCAGTATGAAGAGTTGGCCGGGGGACTTTCTGACAGATTGACAAACGACCTGGCCCACTATGGACTTGCCCTCAGGGATCTCTATTTGAATGCAATCACCCCTCCGGCAGAGGTACAACAGGCCATAGACGATAGAAGCAGGCTCGGAATCCTGGGAAAAGACCTTCAGGGCCTTATGCAGATGAAGGCTGCCATGGCCCTGGAAAAGGCTGCCGAAGGTGAAGGCCTTGCCCAAGGAGGTATAGGCATGGGCCTTGGTTTAATGATCCCAGGCCTTCTTGCAGGTCTTCAAACAGGGACTGGAGCTGGCCAGCCACGAGATACCGGTCAGGAACATTGCCCTGAATGCGGCCTGTCAGTGGAGACTATGGCCAGATTCTGTCCCCACTGCGGTCACCAGCTCCTTGTCCTTCGGCAGTGTGGGATTTGTGGAAAAAATTTGAGCCCCAAGGCCAAATTCTGCCCTGCATGCGGGGCCCCTGCGGGTCAGACCCACGCCCCCAAGATCTGCAAAGAGTGTGGCTCTAAGAACCGTCCTGAGGCAATATATTGCAACCAGTGTGGCGGGGAGCTTAAGGGCTGAACCTGTGAACGCTCACAAATCATGGAAGGCCAAGGGTTACTGTCCTCAGTGCGGCGGGCCGGTAGATCTCGAAGCAGGAGACCCGCTATTATCCTGCTCCTTTTGCAAGACCAGTCTCTACATGGTCCCCAAGGGACCCCTCAGATACACACTGCCTATCAAAGACGATTTGACAACACGGCGTGAAGGAAGATTGTTATACTTTCCATACTGGAGGTTTAGAGGGCTAAAATACAAGGTCCTTGATCAAAGACAGGTAAACGGCTCCCTGCTGGACACCACAGTAACCGCTTTTTCAGGCATCGACACTGATTCAAGTCTTGGAATCCACCCACAGGTTGTGACACTGAACCTGGCAGTAAACGGAAACCACCTTATCCCACCACAGAGAAATGCCAAAGAGGCGTTATACATTGCAGAAAAGCGACTATTGCAATTCGAGGAGGACACGGCCTTCTTTGAACGGTTTATTGGTGAAACCCAGTGCCTGATCTACGCCCCATTCATCCTGACGGAATTCCCTAGAAGAGAAAGATACGTATTGAAAGGCGTCTGGGGGATATGCCCTGAGCAAGAGATTGACAAATCAGAAATCACAGCCATGTTAAAGGCCCTGGATGGACCTTCCCAACAAGGCCCTTTGCACTTTCTGCCCCTCATATGCCCTGAGTGTGGTTACAACCTGCCTGCCGTATCCGGAGCGGTGGCCCTCCTGTGCCAGAACTGTTCCAGGGCCTGGTGGGTGAGACGCGGAAGATTTTCTCCACTCGCCTATGGGGCCTTGAAGATATCTGCGTCGAGCAAGGACCTCAGTTTCCTGCCCTTCTGGCACCTGACCATGGGCCTTTCAGGTCTGCCGATCAAGAGTAGAGCTGACCTGAGGCTTTCTGTGATATCATACCAGAATCCACCTGAAGCCTGGAGCCGGGAAGCAGTGCAGATCCTGATCCCTGCATTCAAGCTCAGTCCAAGGCTCTTTCTCAGGGTGGCCGGGAACATGAGCCTGGCACCCATTGATCTGTCTCAAGGGGACCAGGGCCTGAAACCGGGACAAAGAACTGAGCCGGTCAGATTACCCCTTGAAGAGGCAGCACAGGCCGTAAAAGTCATCCTCTCAGATCTCCTTAAAAGACACCGCAAACTATATTCCCTTATCCCAAAAACTCGCCTTAGACTGAGACATACCAGGCTGGTCTATCTTCCCTTCAAACTTCAGGGCCGGGAATTTGTAGACCTTTATTCCGGTCAGGCCATACCTGCCAATGCTATAGAGCTTGGGAAATCCATCTAGTATAGCGTTTCATTAAAAGGTTGTCATTGCGAGCGTTAGCGAAGCAATCTCGTGGCGTAGTTTGTGAGCCCAAGTTTGCGTATCATGAATGATTGACAAAAGAGATACCGTATCGTATTATAAAAGAAAAGATACGGTATGAAACATGACAAAACCATACATTCCAGAAACTCTGCCCCTTGACTGTGTTTCGTGGGAGTCTCTTTTGCCTAATATCGTAAAGGCAAATTCAGCTCTTGCCAAATTTGATGGGCTTCTTGAAAATATCCAAAATCCACTCCTGTTTCTTTCCCCACTTATGACAAAAGAGGCGGTACTTTCGTCAAGAATTGAGGGAACTCAGGCGTCATTCAGCGATATTCTTGAATTTGAGGCCTCACCAAAACGTAAAATTCAGAATTACGATGATATAGAAGAAGTTCTTAATTACCGGGAGGCATTGCTCTATGCTACCAGGGAGCTGAATAACAGGCCTATTTGCCTGAACCTGATTCGTGATATCCATTCCATTTTGCTCAAAGGTGTCCGAGGTCAAAATAAGGCACGTGGTGAATTCAGAAAAATTCAAAATTGGATTGGGCCACCAAACTCCACGTTGAAAACAGCATCATATATTCCGCCATCGCCGGAGGTAATGGTGCAAAGTTTGTCCAATTGGGAAAAGTATTGTCATTACGATGAGAAAGACAGAATTGTGCAACTTGCGGTAATTCATGCCCAATTTGAAATCATTCATCCATTTTTAGACGGTAATGGTAGGATTGGAAGAATAATGATACCGCTATTTCTCTATGAGAAGAAACTCCTAAAATACCCTTCCTTGTATGTTAGTGAATTTTTTGAAAAAAACAGAAAGGAGTATTATTCAAATTTATGGGCGATCTCGAATAAAAATGCTTGGAATCAATGGATAAATTATTTTTTGAAGGCAATAATCATCCAAGCGAAATTGAATACAAAACGGGCAAAACAGGTAACCACGCTATATGATGAAATGAAAAAGGTCATTCAGGAAATTTCTAAGTCCCGTAGCGCTATTCAAATCCAAGATTTTCTGTTTTCAAAAATCATGTTTGAAACGCCAGACTTTACAGCATCTTCTAACCTTTCAAAGCCACATGCTGCAAGAATTATAAAGAAATTACTGAGTAACAATATCATAAAGGTAATATCTCCTGCTCAGGGTAGGAGACCAGCAATTTACGCATTTACTGCCCTAATGGAGATCGTACAAACTTAACCCAAGTTTACCATTTGCCAACATCAGGTCCGCTCTCCGCCTGGATAGATTTACTCTACGCGGCAAACGAAAGGTGAATGTCCAGTGGAACCTGTTCTGCATTGTACACAACATGAAAAAGATTCAACGTTATGGGCCTGGATTTGCATAACCATCAGAGAAAATGGCAGGATGCCGCTCAAATAATCGGGCGGGAATCCTTTGGAAGGGATGCAAGGTTAGGTAGGCTGAGTTTGAAAGTATAACGGCAACTGAAGCTGGAATGGAACTCCCGGATGCTGATTTAAAAATCGGCCTGCCGGGAAATGGCAACACTTTCAAAAGGACTTTTTCTACAGACTCGTTGGGTGGGATAATAGGTGAAGCATGAAGAATCACAATAAATACTTATTGATTGTCGTCTTGATTGTTAATTTGGGCCTCTTTGGCTGTGCCAACTCCGAGTTGGAGGAAACGAAACATGAATTAAAAGAGGCCAAAGAGAAAATAAGTGTGCTTGAGTTAGCATTGAAAGATGCAAATGGAAAAATTGAATCAGCGAAATCTGAGAATAGGAAACTGTCCGATCAGATCGCTAAAGTTCAAGAAGATTTTAAAAAACTGAGAATTGCAAATAGTATTCTTACAACAAGTTATGAAGAAATGAAAGTATGGACAAAAAAACTTGTTGGCGGGTATGGCCCCGGACTATGGTATTTTGACGAATCCAAACATCCCGTCTTCGTAAAGCCAATGAAGTCATCTGATGTTAAGGGTATCATCCAAGAACTGAACGAAAGATTCCAAGGGGACCATTTACCCAAGATTATTTTACAAAAAATCGCTGATAAAAGAGTTTATATTGGTGTCGACGATGAAGATTTACTGACACAGAGAATGGGTTCACATGGTGCAACGAGTTACATCAATACTGTGATTTACTCTATTACGTCTATTAAAGATATCGATTGTATATGGTTCGACTTTGTTGAAGGAGACCACGCAGTACCAGGTGAATACTGCAGGTAAGCTTCACCACCCAACCTGTCATTCAAGATTGACGGGCAGGGTCAGGCGGTTTTTTCTGTAAATATGTTCGCGGGTCCCGATATTCCTTGGGTGTTTTCAATACCTGGATCTAAGGGCCTGACACCACTCCTGAGGCCCATCACCATAGTATCTGAACGGAGGGAGAGAAGATGCAAAATACATTGCGATTCATCTTCACCATTCTGGCCTGTCTGACTCTGGTTGCCTCTGCAGGCTCCCGGGTTCATGCTGAACCCACGGAGATTACTGTGCGGGTACTGGCGAAGGGAGCCAAATTCGTGGGGACCAGCATGGGTGGGGCGCAGGTGGTCATCCGTGAAGCGGATACCGGACGGATTCTCTCAGAGGGGATCACCAAGGGGAGCACCGGGGATACCCGGCACATCATGATCGAGGCCTCCCGCCGAAACACCCCTTTGTCAACTCCGGGAAGC
>JAIWFS010000097.1:0-5244 GCA_048631505.1 archaeon
ATCAGATATGGGGTCGTAGTTCAGTTGGTTAGAACGCTGGCCTGTCACGCCAGAGGTCGCGAGTTCGAGTCTCGTCGACCCCGCCATTTAGATAAATTGAGGGATTGAGGAGTTGAGGAATTAGAATCAATAAATTTCTTAATACTTCAATTCCCCAATCCCTTAATTCGCAATTCCTCAATTATTACTATTACTATGAATTTAGATGCCATGGGTTTTGTTTTTAAAAAAGGAATATCTCTCCTGTTGATGCCTTCCGGCATGATATTTGTGTGCCTTTTTTTTGGCTTTTTCATCTGGCCCCTGAAGCGGCGGAGGAATTTGGCCCGAACATTATTCGTCTTGGCCTTTCTTATTTATGGCTCAGCCGGAAGCGCGCCTGTTGCCAATTTCTTGATTTGGGGCCTTGAGCGTTCAGTCCAATCTGACAATTCAACTATACCTGCAAGCGATAATATAACTACGGTGGTGATGCTATGCGGAGGGGCCTTCCCTGATGAGGATAGGCCGATTGCAGACCGTCTTACGCCAAATACAAGGCTCAGACTACTAAAAGTTCGAGAACTGTGTCGCGACAATCCAACTATTAAACAGCTTGTAATTGTTGGTGGTTGTACCAGGCCCACCGGCTGTCCGTCTTCTGAGGCACAGATGTCCTACTCCTGGCTTAAGGAACTGGGTCTGCCAAACAACGTAGAAGTGTCTCTGGAGGAAAACTCCAGGGATACTGAGGAAAACATGAGGGCTGTAAGTGAAATCATGGGACAAACGCCTTTCTACCTGGTGACATCTGCTGCACACATGCCAAGGGTCCTCTTGATTGCAAAAGACATGGACCTCAAAGTTCACCCCGTCCCTTGTGATTTTCAGTGGTCTCAGAATCAGTGGAGTCCTTGGGACCTTTGGCCTAATCCCGACAATCTCAAAAAATCCGACTTTGCATGTCACGAATACCTCGGGATTACATGGTTCCGGCTTAAGCATTATTTCAATAAGGTTCTCAATATTTAATTCCTTCAGCCTTTTTACCGAAAATGGTAAAGGGGTATAATGTCGGCAACCTGTTTCTTTTCTCTAAGCATTCTACTTTTTCTCTGGCTTTTTACGTGTGTGGCCCTGGTGGTGATTTTACGGAAGCGCAGGGCCTCAAGTACCGAACCATCATCTTTCCATTCGGAGTTGCTTGTCGGGCTTGCTTCAGCAAAATATCAGGAGGCAATGGAGGCATCAAAGCGGCTCAGGGAAGTGGCTGATGCCCTTCATATAGGTTTGATGGAACTTAAAGGCAACCGCGTAAATGAGATAAACCGAAGTGCTGTTGAGCTATTGCCCGAGGATATGAGAAGCGGTCAGTCCTTAACAGGACTATTGGCATCATTGCAAGAAAACAGTCCCAGGATTCTTGAGTTAGATCAGACGGCTGTTCAATTAAGCAAGTTGCCGACTTCCGGCTCTCAGGATTTGGTCCTTGTACAGGACGTCACAGAGAGCTTCCTTATGGCACGGAAGCTTAAACAGCATGAAAGGTTGGCCCTTCTTGGCCAGATGACTGCGCAGATGGCCCACCAGATAAAGACCCCTCTTGCCGTACTGGCCGGACAGGCACAGATGCTCGCAAGACATCTAAACACGGACATGGCACTAAAGGACCAGGCAGAAGCCATTTATCATGAGGCCAGAGATCTCGCCAAGCAAATAAATGAAATATCGAATTTCTATAAGGAGAGAGAGCCGTATTTCAAGGATGTTGAACTATGCCGACTACTTGATGATGTAAAGAAAAGACTCGATTCTCCGGATCATTCATGCGAAATAAGTATCGAGTGCCCGGATGAAATCACCATTGAGACAGATCCGGGTCTGTTACAAAATCTGCTGTTCTTGCTTGGGCAAAATGCCCTTTCATCGGAAACTGCCGCCTCACTCCTGTCTATAAGCGCAGTAAAGGACAATGAACAGGTGACTATCAGGGTAAAGGACAATGGCGCAGGTGTGCCTGAGGCCATGCGTGACAAGCTCTTTGAGCCATTTGCGAGCACAAAAGGTGAAGGACTGGGGCTGGGCCTGTTTCTTGCCAGAGACCTGACCCGGCAGATGGGTGGCAGCATTGAACTGGAAGAAGTCGAGCAGGGGGCCTCTTTCAGGTTGAATTTTCCAATCAAACTAAGGAGCTGTCCGCAAACAACTTGAACTTATTTGCGGACAACTCCTAACCCCTTCTTTTTCAGGTAGATCTGGACTGCCGTGATTGCAGCCGGTGTAATTCCAGAAATCCGTGAGGCCCTCCCAAGGGAGTCAGGTTTTTGAGCGCTCAGCTTCTCCTTGATCTCATTTGACAGCCCGGGGATGTTTTTATAGTCCAGGTCATATGGGAGGCGGACAGACTCCCATTTTCGGAATTTGGCTATCTCAGCTTCCTGGCGAGCGACGTAGCCTGAGTACTTGGTCTCGATTTCCACCTGGCATGCCACTTCAGGAGACAGGTCCTTCAGTTCGGTATATCTCTCGGCCACAGCTTTAAGATCAAGTTCAGGGCGACGCAGGATGTCTTCAATACTGACCTGCTGCCTGATGGGTTTTGAACCAAGGGATTGAAGCCAGTTATTCAACTCTGCCCCGGGGCGGAGCTTTATTCTCCTGATCATTTCAAGACCACGCGAAATTTCCTGTTGTTTCCTTTCAAACAGTCCCCAGGCATTATCATCCACAAGGCCGATACGTCTTCCAAGAGGCATGAGCCTGAGATCAGCGTTATCCTCCCTCAGGAGCAGCCGATACTCCGCCCTTGAGGTAAACATCCTGTAGGGCTCCTTTGTGCCCTTGGTCACAAGGTCATCTATCAGTACGCCTATGTAGGCCTGAGACCGGTCGATAATCACAGGGTCCTCTTCCCGCACCTGCCGGGCAGCGTTTATGCCTGCCATGAGGCCCTGGGCTGCAGCCTCTTCATAACCGGATGTCCCATTGATCTGTCCTGCAAAAAAAAGGCCTTTAACCAGATGGGTCTCCAGGGAAGGCTTGAGCTGCACAGGGTCTGCATAGTCATACTCTATTGCATATCCGGGCCGGAGTATCTCTGCGTTTTCAAGTCCCTCTATGCTCCTGACCATTGCCAGTTGCACGTCTATAGGCAGGCTTGTGGGGATGCCGTTGGGATAGATCTCAACTGTGTCCAGTCCCTCAGGCTCCAGAAATATCTGATGCCTTGGCTTTTCAGGGAAACGGAAGACCTTGTCCTCAATTGACGGGCAGTATCTGGCACCCACACCCTCGATTACACCGGTAAAAAGTGGGGACCTGTCCAACCCTCCCTGGATGATCTTATGTGTCTTTTCGTTGGTATAGGTCAGATAACAGGGTACTTGTCGCAAGGGAATTTTTTTCGTGGCAAATGAAAAAGGCCTTGGTTGTGGGTCTCCTTTCTGGACCTCAAGCCCCTCAAAGTTGATTGACCGTGCGTGCAGGCGAGGGGTGGTGCCTGTCTTAAGCCTTCCGATACGGAAACCCAATTCTGCCAAGGATCTCGAGAGCCTGTTGGAAGGAGGATCGCCCATACGTCCGGCAGGGAAACGGTTAAGCCCTATGTGGATGAGCCCTTTGAGGAATGTCCCTGTGGTGACCACTACAGTACTTGCATGAATCTCCTGCCCGAGCGTGGTTTCAATCCCGTATACCCGTCCTTCCCTGGCCAGTATCCTTCCCACCATGGCCTGATATACATCCAGGTTTTCTTGATCCTCAAGGACCTGCTTCATGGAGAGGCGATAGAGCAGCATGTCTGACTGGGCCCTGGAGGACCTTACCGCAGGCCCTTTTGATGTATTAAGCTGCCTGAACTGAATCCCCGTTGCGTCAGTATTTTTCGCCATTTCGCCCCCAAGGGCGTCTACCTCCCGGACTAAATGCCCCTTGGCCAGGCCGCCAACAGCGGGATTGCAACTCATGGCAGCTATACAGTCCAGGTTTATTGTGAGGAGGCAGCAGGGAACTCCGAGCCTTGCAGCAGCCAGGGCGGCTTCGCACCCGGCATGCCCGGCACCTATTACTATCACCCCGTAATGTTTTGGAAATACAGACATATCCCCTGAACTTTTCGGCATCCTTCACGACAAGTCAAAAGTAGTTTACACTTTGTTGATCTTGTATTTTGGCAGTGAAATTTGAAACTTGAAATTTGAAATTGGGAAAAACACAAAGATGTAGATGCGTTACCTAATTTCGAATTTCGAATTTCCAGTTTCGACATCCGCATTCAATTCGATAATACACGCTTTTTCGAAAAAAGTGTAAACTGGTGAATGAAGGATGCCAATTTTTCCCATTAACCCTCAGCAAATATGGCATCTACAAACTCTTCCGGGTCAAACTGTCGAAGGTCCTCCATTTTTTCACCAATGCCTATGAATCGGATGGGGATCTGCATCTGGTTGGCAATGCTCACAACAATCCCGCCTTTTGCCGTGCCGTCCAGTTTTGTAAGGGCTATCCCTGTAACCCCGACAGCCTCGCCAAAGAGGTTGGCCTGGGAGATTGCATTTTGCCCTGTGGTTGCATCCAGCACTATCAAGACCTCATGAGGGGCTTCCTTGACTTTTTTGGAGATTACTCTGCTGATTTTTTTAAGCTCTTCCATAAGGTTGACTTTTGTGTGTAATCTCCCTGCCGTATCTACGATCACTACATCGACATCCCGCTTGATGGCGGCTTCCATGCCGTCAAAAGTCACTGCGGACGGGTCAGATCCGGCACTGTGCTTTATAACTGGTACATGGATGCGCTTTCCCCAGGTCTCAAGCTGTTCTACTGCAGCGGCCCTGAATGTATCCGCTGCCACAAGAAGGACGTTCTTGCCCTCTTGCTTCAGCCTGTAAGCAAGCTTGGCAATGGTCGTGGTTTTCCCAACACCATTTACACCAATTACCAGGACTACAAAGGGGTTGGGTGTCCATGTGATTTGAGTTGAAGGCACTTTAAGTAAATCTGCGATCTGCTCTTTAAGTCGCTCTCTCAGAGCCAAGGGGTCCTGAAGCTCCTTTTTCTTTACTTCAGCGCGCAGCTTCTCAAAAATATCCTGGACAGTGGTTACCCCCATATCTGCCATAACCAGGAGTTCTTCCAGTTCGTCCAGGAGCTCAGGATCTATCTCCTGCCGCCCAAGGAGGAGTTGGTCCATCTGTCGGACAAACCCGCCTCTGGTCTTTCCCATCTGCTCCTTCAGGCGCTTAAAGAGCCCAAGTCGCGGTG
>JAIWFS010000098.1:0-5229 GCA_048631505.1 archaeon
TGAAGGCTCAACCCAATGTCTTGAATCATAATCTTGAAACCATTCCGCGTCTCTATCCCTCAGTCCGGCCGGGAGCCATCTACCATCGCTCACTTGATTTGCTGAAGCAGGCTAAACAGATTGATCCCACAATCCCGACCAAGTCAGGCCTTATGCTCGGCCTGGGAGAAGCCTCGGAAGAAATCGAAAAAACGCTGAAAGACCTTCTCGATTCGGGATGCAGCATCTTGACGCTGGGTCAATATCTTCAGCCTACAAGAGAACACTTATCAGTTGAGCGCTATATTTCTCCTGAAGAATTTGATTACTGGAAGGAGACCGCCCTTGAAATGGGCTTTTCCGCAGTGGCCAGCGGGCCGTTTGTGCGAAGTTCATATCATGCAAAAGAGCTCTATCAGGAGGTCGCAGCAATCTAGTTTCTGCCATGATACCGCCTATGGCTCCGGAAACTTCGTGTTACTCAATGATTTAAATTGAAGAGCAATTCTTACACTGAAGTTTGCTGCTGCCGTCATCCGTGGCATATGTTATTCTTAACGCTCATGATATTGAGTCATAACTGAGTTTTTAGTATTATCGTAACTATTCAGGTGAATAGACTGAAGGTAGAAGGCTAATAGGGACAAATCGTGCGTGATCACACAAAATTAGGTGTTTAGACTGAAGACTGAAGACTTTTAGGGACGAAACTTAGGGCATTCGATCGTTGCGAGATGGTTGAAATACTTCAGCCTTCAGCCTTCAACCTGAATAGTTACAATATGAGTTGCCAAAATGTTGATGTTTGACCTCCACTGCCACAGTCTTTTTAGCGATGGAGAGCTTATACCCTCTGAGCTGGTAAGACGTGTGGAAATCCTGGATTATAAGGCCATAGCCATTACAGATCATGTCGACTCTTCCAACTTTGATTTCATAATTCCTCGTTTGATTAAGGTAGCAAAAGACATCAACCGTTACAGTTCCACAAAACTGATACCTGGTGTGGAGCTTACCCATGTTCATCCTGATCTGATTGCCCCCCTGGCAAAAGAATCCAGGTATCTGGGAGCTGATATACTGATCTGCCACGGAGAAACCATTGTGGAGCCTGTCTGCCCGGGGACTAATCGGGCTGCCATTGAGGCAGACATTGATATACTTGCTCACCCAGGGCTGATCTCTGAAGAAGACGTGAAGCTGGCAGCCCGAAATGGTACTTTTCTTGAAATCTCCGGCCGGAAAGGTCACAGCTTCACAAATGGCCACGTAGCCAGGCTTGCCAAAGCTTATGGAGCAAAGCTTATAATCAACTCGGATGCCCATGCCCCGGAAGACTTTATGAGTGCTGAAAGGGCACGGAAAGTGGGTCTTGGTGCCGGGCTTAAATCAGAGGAAGTTGAGTCAATTTACGAAGTGGCTTGGAACTGGATCCGTTCCTTGATCTGAGCTCAAATGCTCATGTATGGTCCGGGCCAACTCTTTGGAAATCCCCGGCACTTTACTGATTTCTTCCGAGGAGGCCTGGCGCACCCTGGTCAGACTTCCAAAGTGCTTTAAAAGCGCCTGTTGCCGTTTTGGACCCACGCCTGAAATCTTACTGAGACGTGAACGTAGTCTCTTGACGTCACGTTTTTTCCGGTGAAAATTAATCCCGAACCGGTGGGCCTCATCTCTCACCTGTTGCAGGAATAACAGTACTGGATGATGCCGTGGCAAAATCAAGGGCTCAGACCATCCAGGACGGAAAATCTTCTCACCTTCATCCCTGATCTCCTTGGCAAGGGCCACAAGATCAAATTTTCCAAAAAGGTCCGCGGAATCCGCCACTTCAACTGCTTGTCTGAGTTGCCCACGGCCTCCATCTATCAGGAACATGTCGGGCAGATCTCCTTTCTCCTTTCCCCGGGCGATTCTCCTTAGCATTACCTCCCTAATCATTGCGTAATCGTCTGTACCTCTGACTCCTCTTATATTGTAATGTCTGTAGTCTTTTTTGTTCGGTTGACCCCTGTAAAAGGCTACAAGGCTTCCGATAGGAAGTTCTCCTCCTGTTATAGAGATGTCCACGCCCTCAACTTTTTCAGGGACATATTTTAGATTCAGTACATCCATCATAATGCCGGCCTTTTCCTGCCATACCTCGTGTTGTCTCTCAACGGAAAGCATGGCCTGCCCGGCATTTGTTTTGGCCATCTCAAGCAGTCTGCATTTTAGACCTCTTGCAGGCCTTCTGAGCAATACTGTCCTGCCAACCATGTCGAATAGCCATTCTGAAATCAGATCTGAATCTTCCATGTCTTCCGGAAGAATTATCTCCTTTGGCACAGGACTCTCTTGATAAAATTGACGAATGAATACAGATAGTATTTGCTGATCCGTCTCCTCAATAACCCTGTTCAAATGGTGTATCTCCTGACCCTGCACTACTCCGTCCCGCACCCTGAGTACAGCCAATGTTGAGGTATCTCCACTGCGAGCGAGGCCGATAATGTCCCAATTGGCGTGCATGTCTGCCACTATTGACTGTTTTTCAGCAACTTTCTCAATGGCATAGATCTGATCTCTCAAGATCGCGGCCTTCTCGAACTCAAGTGCCTCTGAGGCCTCCTCCATCTGTGATCTCAAAATCTTAAGAAGCGGACCTGTCCTGCCCTTGAGGAATAGCTTTACCTGCCTTACCTGATCAGCATAATCCTTTTCTGAGATAGCCCCCACGCACGGGGCCGAACAACGCCCGATCTGATGTAACAGGCAGGCACGAACCCTGGTTTTCATGGATCTGTCAGAGCAAGTTCTAAGCCCAAACAAGGAGGAAATGGACCTCAGGGTCTCCCTTACCGCCCTTGCAGAAGGATAAGGGCCGAAATAGAGTGCCCCGTCTTTTGCTCTGCGCCGAACAACGCTCAGTCGGGGAAACGGCTTTTTTATGTCAAGTTTGAGAAAGGGATAAGCTTTGTCATCCCGGAGCACGACATTGTATTTGGGCCGGTGCTCCTTTATGAGCAAGGCTTCAAGTATAAGTGCCTCTTTTTCAGTAGCTGTGACTATAATCTCAAATGAACCGGCCAGCTTCATAATCAAGCCTGTCTTCGGCAATACAAACGAACCAGGCCTGAGATATGAGGCTAGCCGTTGCCGCAGGTCCCTGGCTTTTCCAACATACAGGACAGTATCCTTTGAGTCTCTGAAGAGATAGACACCTGATACATGGGGAATTGTTGCTAGGTTGGTAATATTTGAAATCTCAAAACGGACCGGCTTCACCCTTATTTTACCCCTTGAAAAAATCATACTATACGACACCGGGTGCAGTCAGTATTTTGCTATGAAGTGGGTGGCTTTTTCCCAGCCTAAAAAAAGCCCCTCTTTTGGAGGAGCTCAAAAAAATCAACGGCCTGCGACCCATTGAAATCATCTGTGGTAGGCGGTACTGGATTTGAACCAGTGACTTCCACCGTGTGAGGATGGCACTCTAACCACTGAGTTAACCGCCCGTGTCAAAAATATGTAGCCTATTAGTACAGTTATTTCAAGTCCGGGGAGGGCTAGAACCTGTCATTTATCTTTTAGGACCTGATCCAAAGCCTGCTGGAAAACCTCATCATCGGCCACAGTCTCAAGATCGCTGGAATCGATCTCCTTCGCATCAATGTCAGTGCCGGGAGCATCTACCAGGTCAGAGACATCAATTTCGGAAAGGTCCACTGAATTTCCCGCTTCTTGCTCCACAAGAGGAGCTTCAGCCTCTGTCTTGATACTATCGGTCCTGGAATCCTTGCTGAACCAGATGAGTCCGGGATCTGGTTTTGCAAAACCTCCAAGTCCTGCAGAAATTTCCCTCAGATCCTGTCCGCAATTTGAGCAATTTTCAAGATAATCAAAGCTTATTCTTCCGCATTTTGGGCATCTCATAAATACGCTCCTTTTTTATTTGAAAAGATTTGTGACATTGTATATGGTTTAGTAAAGCTACCTAAGAGATGAGAATATAATGAAAATAAGACAAAACAATTTGCCCTCACTTTTTCTTATCGGAACTTTGATATTATTTCTTGCATCCTGTGCAGGCACGCCCAAGAAATATCTTGCAGTAGATGCCTCACTGGTGAAACAGGGCCAGTCCAAGGCCGAAATATCCGAGTTCCTTGGCCCGCCACAAGCAGCAAGAATAAATCAGGCCGGTCAGGAAGAATGGTATTATTATGATGTGCACCGGCACTTCTGGCAGCGCATACCCTTTTTGGGGCGTTATCTCGGGAAAGAAGAAGTAGAGTGCCTGCAAATTGTCCTGGAATCAGGACAGGTAGTCAAGGCTGTTTACTATGTTCAAGGTATCCAAAGCTAAGCCCAATAACCAATTCAGGATATCCAGGGACAGAATGGTTGCCCATCAGATTGAACGAAGGGGAATCAAAGATCCCCGTGTCCTGGAGGCAATGCGCAACGTGCCTCGGCATCTTTTTGTAGACGAGGCGCTCTGGGACCAGGCCTATGGTGACTTTCCCCTTCCAATCGGAAGTAATCAGACCATCTCCCAACCCTATATCGTGGCCCTCATGACCCAGCAGTTAGGACTGAAGGGTGATGAAAAAGTGCTGGAGGTGGGAACAGGTTCGGGCTATCAGACAGCTATTCTGGCTGAGCTTGCCAGGGTTGTGTACAGCGTGGAACGTATCCATGCTTTGCTCCCAGGGGCCAGGAAGATCCTGGAAAAACTTAAATACACAAATATTATCCTCAAGTTAGACGACGGCACATGGGGGTGGCAGAGTGAGGCCCCTTTTGACGCCATAATCGTAACCGCAGGTTCACCCTCAGTGCCTCAGCCACTTATCGATCAGCTTAATGACCCAGGCGTTTTGATCATTCCTGTTGGAGATGAATACTCTCAGGTACTTATAAAGGTTACCAAGTCCAGCGGTAAAATCCATCAGGAAGATATGGGTGGTGTCCGCTTTGTGAAACTTGTGGGCGATCATGGCTGGAACCCAAGTTAAGCGGTTAGCTGTTAGCCATTAGGTTTTAGCTTTGAAAAATGGTTTGTAATAGCAAAACATCCTGCTTGTCAGGGCGGCAGACCGACTTGTCAGGGCGTCTCAGACCGATAATCATTAAACTAATAGCTAACAGCTAAAGGCTAACCGCTCAATTTAAAGGATCACTTTCATCCTGAAGTCCATGCTTTGGTCTCTTGGGAGAATGAGAGTTGTGGGGACGACAATTTAGAAGTTACTGACCAAGGTGCTT
>JAIWFS010000099.1:0-5207 GCA_048631505.1 archaeon
TGTCATGCAGGAGACCGGCAGCTATACTGGCCGGGTCCAGATGTAATTGTGTCAGAATATAGGCCGTTGCCAGAGGATGCGAGAGATAGGATTCGCCGGAAAGCCTTGTCTGTCCCGCATGGACCTTGGCGGAGTATATGTAGGCCTTTTCTACCAGACTGGTGTCTGTATCCGGGAGGTAGGAATGTATCCCGTCAAGTATGTCGTTGAGACGGATCACCGGAGTATTTCAACGGCCTTTTTAACGGCTTCGTTCTTTTTTACTGAGATAGTCTCGCCTGTGGCGCGACTTCTGATTTCCACCTCATCTTTTTCTTTAAGTCGCTTGCCCACAACAATTCTTAACGGAATCCCCAACAAGTCCGCATCTTTGAATTTTACACCGGGACGCTCCTTGCGGTCATCGAGCAGGACATCTACACCCTGGGCCATCAATCCATTGTAGAGATCTTCAGCAGTCTCTGACATCATAGTGTCTTTGACGTTAAGCAGGGAGATTATTACCTCAAATGGAGCGATTGGTATTGGAAAGATAATACC
This sequence comes from archaeon, assembly GCA_048631505.1. Taxonomy (GTDB): domain Bacteria; phylum Desulfobacterota; class Dissulfuribacteria; order Dissulfuribacterales; family UBA3076; genus UBA3076. The sequence goes on from JAIWFS010000099.1 coordinate 541, forward strand.
GTTTTCATCGTAATTTTGCTCTATGGCCGCTGCTACTGTTCGTCCCACGCCGATACCGTAACACCCCATGACGGCGAGCTGTTTCTTTCCATCAGCGTCCAGGAATGTAGCACCCATGGCCTTACTGTATTTGGTCCCGAGTTTGAAAATGTGCCCAACCTCTATGCCGCGTTTAAGTTCTATCTTCCCTTTACACCTGGGACAGGGATCTCCTTCAGTAATGACCCTGATGTCGGCAAATTCCGGCATGGAAACGTCTCTGTCCCAGTTTACCCCGGTAAAGTGGGCATCAGGTTCATTTGCGCCTGTTACGAAATTCTTGAGTGTGGAAACGTCTTGATCCGCTATGACCTTCAAGTCCTCGGAAAGGCCCACCGGTCCTGCAAACCCGACAGGCGCTCCGGTAACACTTCGGACCGTGGCTTCGTCGGCAAAATTAAGATCTTCCACTGCCAAAAGGCGCTTAAGTTTCACGTCATTCAGCTCATGGTCGCCCCTTATGAGAGCCGCAACAGGTCTATCATCAGCAATCACTATGAGGGTTTTGACCAGACGATCGGCAGATACCTTTAGGAACTCAGTCACCTCCTCTACTGAGCGTTTTCCCGGGGTACTAACCTTGGTGATTTGGTGATTTGGTGATTTGGTGATTTGGTGATTTGGTGACTGAATGACTGGGGCAAGTTCAACATTGGCTGCATAATCACAGGATGTGCAACAGGCTATCTGGTCTTCTCCTGTATCTGCCATGACCATGAATTCATGGGAGGCATGTCCTCCGATGCTGCCCGTGTCTGCCTCAACAGGCCTGAAATCAAGGCCGCAGCGCTCAAATATTCGGCAATAGGCCTTGTACATAACCTGATAGGTCTTCTCAAGGGCATCATCATCCACGTCAAAGCTGTAGGCGTCCTTCATCAGGAACTCTCTACTCCGCATGAGCCCGAAGCGAGGCCGGATCTCATCTCGAAATTTTGTCTGGATCTGGTACAGATTCAGTGGAAGGTCACGATAGGATCTGACCTCCTTTCGTACAATGTCTGTGATTACCTCTTCATGGGTAGGACCGAGGCAGCCGGCCCTGCCGTGCCTGTCCTCAAAACGCAGGAGCTCCTTTCCGTAACGCTCCCATCTGCCGCTCTCCTTCCAGAGCTCTGACGGTTGGACTATGGGCAGAAGCACTTCCTGTGCACCGGCACGGTCCATCTCTTCCCTGATTATCTTTTCTACCTTGCGAAGGGATCTCAGGCCCAAGGGCAGATATGAATAGAGGCCGGAGGCCAGCTTTCTGATCATGCCGGCCCTTAACAACAATTTGTGGGATATGACCTCTGCCTCTGCAGGAACCTCTTTTAAGGTAGGCAAAAAAAACTTCGAATATCTCATTATTCCCTGCCCTTCTTTTTTCTATCCACGACCTTTCGTCTCTCCACCTCCACCAACCGCTCTACCTCTGCCCAAAACGTTTCCAGGAGTTCCTGCTCAGGCACCTTTTTCAAAAGGCGATCTCCCTTGAAGATAAGACCGACTCCCTTTCCGCCGGCAAGGCCAATATCCGCTTCTCTGGCCTCTCCAGGACCGTTTACTATGCATCCCATTACAGCCAGCTTTAATGGATACGGAATCCGTTGCGCCCTGCGCTCTACCTCAGAAGCCAGAGAGAAGAGGTCTATCTCACATCGACCACATGTGGGACATGAAATTATTTCCGGACCCCGCTGCCTTATTTTCAGTGCTCGAAGGATCTCGTATGCGACCTGGACCTCTTCTACCGGATCTCTGGTCAGCGAAACCCTCATAGTATCACCTATACCATCCATGAAAAGGACCGCAAGGGCGACACTGCTCTTGACTGTTCCGGGGATAAGCCCCCCTGCTTCAGTTACACCAAGATGCAGAGGAAAGTCCGTCTCCCGGGACAACTGACGGTAAGCATCCACTGTATTAAGGACGTCTGAAGATTTTATAGAGATCTTGATAGACTCGCAGCCCATATCAACTACAAGGCCGATATTTCTGAGGGCGCTTTCCACTAAGGCTTCAGGTATGGGACCGCCGAACTTTTTTCTGATGTCCTTTTCAAGGGAACCCGCATTGACCCCCACCCTCATGGATACTCCGTATTCTTTGACCTTTTCTGCTACTCGTGCCAGCTTTTTCCGCCCCCCGATGTTTCCGGGATTTATCCTTATGCAGTCGGCACCAGCTTCGATCGAGGCCACAGCCAGACGCCAGTCAAAGTGTATATCTGCAATAATGGGTATGGAAATTGATTTTTTAATTTCTGAAATCGCCTGAGCGGCAGCAGTATCAGGCACTGCCACCCTTATAATTTCACACCCGACCTCCTGCAAACGGTGAATCTGTGCAACCGTGCCCGGGACATCTCTTGTATCTGTGTTGGTCATAGATTGGACTGCAATGGGGTGTTCGCCTCCAATGGCCACATCCCCAACATGAATGACACGGGTAGTTTTACGTGCTCGGACTATGTTAGAAATATTTTGTTCCATAATGACATAATAAATCAGTGTTAAAGATTGGGCAATGCAGAGGTATAAAGGTTGACATCAAATCCATAAATATTTATAAATAATGGATTGAGGGATTGAGGGATTAAAATCAATATAACAACCTTCAATCCATGAATATTTTTTTCTGTGGAATCTTTTCAAATTTACCGATAAGAGTATTACATTCATTAATAAGATTTTCTGATTGTGTAGAAAGATGGAGCAAAATAAAAAACGCATACTTGTTATAGAAGATGACCAGGAAGTCCGTAGTATGCTGGAGGATTACCTGTCTTATTTTAGCTATGAGGTCGTTACAGCAAGTGACGGGCTGCAGGGCTTAAAGGAAATTAAGAGCAGAGACTACGACCTAGTAATAACTGACATAACTATGCCATACGTCAGCGGCATAGGCATCATCGCCGTTCTTAAACAAAATCATCCGAATATACCTGTAATTGCCATTACCGGTTACGGATATCACGCTGAAGAACTCGCTCATGAAAAAAAGGCCGACCGTATTCTTTCCAAGCCCTTTGAAATACAGGAACTGAAGGAAACTATAGAGAATTTACTAGTCTGAACAAAAATTCAAGCACACTCGTTACCGGCTTACCTAATAACAACCGGTTCACCGACACCAGCACCAAACATCTCTGCTGCACTTCCCTGATTTACAGCGACTTCCAGAAAACCGGAGCTGCCAATAAGGGCCAGGGGATTACCTTTGGCCACGTCTGAGTAAGTGCTGAGTAAGGATAATTCCATCCCCCTGATATTGGCCTTGAACTGTTTTCTAACAGGTTCCCTGTGCTGGATGAGGTCAGCGGGTATATTGAGAATCAGGCTTCCAAAGCCGTCTACATGTATTACTTCGCCTTTGATATATTGGTCTCTGATAACCGGTTCGGGCCATGCAAGCCGAACAGGGTCCGGGCAGGGAGGGCCAAAGGAGTGTGGCTCCACTCCAAGGCTCAGATGGGCAGCAACAGGGGCAAAGATATCTCTTCCGTGAAATGTATCACTGACCGGACGCCTGAAATAGTGACTATTCTCTATGCTGAAGCAGTTTACTTTTTTAGAATATCGGAACACCATACTCAAAAGACCGTTGTCCGGTGCCAGAAACGTGTAACACTCCGTAACGGCCAGGAGACCAATCCTTTGAGACCCGACACCCGGATCAACTATAGCGAGAAAGACGGTTCCAGGGGGAAATTCCCTAAAAGCCGATCCCAGGACAAAGGACCCGCCCATGACATCCTGTGGGGCAACTTGATGACTGATGTCCACAATACGCAGGGCGGGATTGATGCCAAGCACGACTGCCTTGACTATCCCCACATAAGGGTCCTTTAATCCGAAATCACTCAGAAAGGCCAGGATCATCACTGAACCTGCAAAAGTGGGCCGAGATGACCGTAACTATGGAATGGCTGTAAAATCAAATATGACATTCAACTGGTCGGGGCGAGAGGATTCGAACCTCCGACCCCCTGAACCCCATTCAGGTGCGCTTCCAGACTGCGCCACGCCCCGACATACAGCACTAACTCATGAACTCAAACGTACTTTCAGCCTGGCTCGGATACCATTTTTTTGAATATACGTCAAGGATTCCTCGTTGGCGGTGTGCCATGTCAGGCGGTCAGCTCGGTCTAGTCGCCCTGACAAGTATATTTTGCGATGCCTCATTGATTAAATCCATGGGGTTATAATTACCATAGACGGCAGATGATGTCAAAGGGGAATGCAGCATAACATATTGAAATCATTAATAAAATAGGCGGTCCATTTTGGCTTCTACCGGCCGCATGGGCCTTGGTATAGGAGGGGGTATATGCTAACCGTCAAGCACCCGGCTATCGCCGCTACAGGCACGTTAAATGGTACGGAAATAACATTGACGGAAAATCACCGTCACGGACAAATTTTTCGTTTTGGTGAAAAAAATTTAGAAAAATTGAGCAATTGACTCAAAAAATAGTTGCTCGATGAAAGAATCTTCAGACCAATGGCAGTAATTGTATGACGAACAGCCTACTCGGTGCTTGCTGCCTGTATCTTATATGAAATATCCAGGATGAATGGATGACATGATGATTAAACGAGGTGATGTATATTATGCGAATCTTGATCCGGTTATAGGCCATG
>JAIWFS010000100.1:0-5204 GCA_048631505.1 archaeon
ATGGAGGAACAGCCAGTGGCATTGGCGATCATCATCCGATCGCCAAATAGTTGTGTGATGACTTTCACATAAGGGGTCTCACCACAGCCCGGACAGGCGCCGGAGAATTCAAAGAGGGGCTGCCGGAACTGGCTCCCCTTGACCGAAGTGGCAGGCATCAGGTCGTCCATGACAGGAAGTTCGGTTGAGAATTTGTGATTAGGGACCTGCGTTTCTGTTTGCGTTCCCAGCGGTCGCATAACGAGAGCCTTTTTCTTGGCCGGACATATATCAGCACAGTTTCCGCAACCCGTGCAGTCAAGGGGGCTCACCTGAACCCTGAACCTCAATCCCTTCAACTCTTTTCCCTTGGCCTTTGAAGTGACAAAATCCTTCGGGGCTTTCCTAATGTCATCTTCCCGTGCCAGGACCGGCCGAATGACGGCATGGGGACAAACAAAGGCGCATTGATTACACTGTAAGCAGTTTTTTGGAATCCACTCGGGCACATTGATGGCAACCCCTCTCTTTTCGTACTTGGTCGTCGCTGTAGGAAATATGCCATCCGGGCTGAAGGCGCTTACTGGAAGCTTATCCCCCTGTTGCGCCAGCATGGGCCTCATGACCTTGTTCACAAACCCAGGCTCATCCGCTTCAAGGTAGGCCTCGTGGCCGGCAGTAGCCCATGATTTTGGGACCTTGATCTTTTTCAAGGCCCCTAAAGCCTTGTCCACGGCATCTATGTTCATCTGGACGATCTTCTCGCCCTTTTTCCCGTACGTTTTTTTGATTGCCTCCTTGATGTATTTGAGTGCCTCTTGGGAAGGAATCACCTTGGCGATCTGGAAAAATGCCGCCTGCATGACCATGTTTATCCGTCCGCCCAGGCCAACTTCAGAGGCGATCTTAACGGCATCAATATTGTAGAAGTCCAATTTCTTCTGGGCAATGGTCCTTTTCATATGATCAGGAATCCTGGTCCCCATCTGTTTCACCGTCCAGGGCGAGTTTAGCAAAAAAGCGCCCTCCTCCCTGATTCCTTCCAGGATCTCATACTGTGTGAGGAACGCAGGGTTGTGACAGGCAACAAAATCAGATTGGGTCAACAGGTAGGGAGATTGGATCCTGTGAGGCGAAAATCTGAGATGGGATATGGTGATCCCCCCTGACTTCTTGGCATCATAGGAAAAGTAGGCCTGTGCATACATGTCGGTATTTTCGCCGATGATCTTGATGGCGTTTTTGTTGGCCCCAACCGTGCCATCGGCTCCGAGTCCCCAGAACTTGCACCGCACCGTGCCTTCCGCGGTCGGATGGATTTCCTCGCCTGCTTCCAGGGAGGTATGTGACACATCGTCCACAATGCCAACCGTAAAGTGGTTCTTCGGGGCTGATGTGTGGAGATTATCAAACACGGCCTTCACCATGGTTGGCGTAAAATCCTTGCTTCCCAGGCCGTATCTTCCTCCCACAATAACAGGATGCTCTGCCCTTTCCTGAAAGACAGTGCACACATCCTGATAGAGAGGCTCCCCCACTGCCCCTGGCGCCTTGGTCCTGTCCAGGACCGCTATTCTCTTGCCTGTGGCCGGAAGGGCCCTTAAAAAGTGCTCTCTTGAAAATGGGAGATAGAGCCGGACCTTGACGAGCCCGACCCTCTCGCCCAGTCCGTTAAGGTAGTTGACCGTCTCCTCGATCACATCACAGCTCGATGCCATGGATATGATGATTCTGTCTGCTTCAGGGTCACCTACGTAGTCAAAAAGATTGTATGTTCGACCCACCAGGGCGCTCACCTTTTGCATCTCTTCGTGGACGATATGAGGAATCTTTTCGTAAAAAGGATTGGCCCCCTCCTTGTTCTGGAAAAATATGTCAGGGTTCTGGGCAGTGCCTCTTAGCTGCGGATATTCCGGGTTCATACAACGGCTTCTGAAATCATCGATTGCCTCCCGGTCTACAAGGGCCGCCATGTCATCATAATCAATAAACTCTATCTTCTGTATCTCGTTGGAGGTCCTGAATCCGTCGAAAAAGTGAATAAATGGAAGGCTTGCCCGGATACTGGCAAGATGGGCCACAAGGGCGAGATCCATGTTTTCTTGAACCGATGCCGAGGCAAGGAGGGAGAAGCCTGTCTGTTTGACGGCATTGATATCAGAATGGTCTCCGAAAATGGAAAGGGCATGGCCGGCAATAGCTCGGGCCGAGACATGAAACACAACCGGCATGATTTCACCCGCAATCTTGTACATGTTGGGAATCATAAGGAGCAGGCCCTGGGATGCCGTAAAGGTTGTGGACAAGGTGCCCGCGGAAAGCGCCCCGTGAACCGCACCTGCCGCACCTCCTTCTGACTGCATTTCCATCACTTTCAAGACCTGGCCAAAGATGTTTTTTCTTCCGTGGGCAGCCCATTGATCACAGTATTCTCCCATACTGCTTGAAGGCGTAATTGGATAGATGGCTGCCACGTCGCTCATGGCATAGGCCACATGGGCCGCTGCCTCGTTTCCTTCAACGGTCTTTGTCGTTGTGCTCATGCTTTTTCTCCCTTCATCGCAAGTAGTGTCCGTCGATTGTTGTTAGTTGTCCGTTATGGAAAAGGAAATCGCTGTTGTTATGCTGTCGAGTTACTTGACTATATGCGTTAAACTATATGGCATCAAAAAGTCAACTATATTGTATCCGTTTAAAGGTTCAAGGGTTCAGGGTTGACCGAAAACCGAGGCGTGGCAGTTGAACGGATACACATTATCTTGGGGTGCATATCCTTGCTTTCTTGCAGTGCAATGAAGAAAATGGTTTTCATAACCGGTCCACGACACATTGAAAATTCCTTGACCTGCAGCTTCCAACAGTGCTATAGAAATTATTTTGTGGTGCTTGGGAGCGCCGTTTCAATCCAAATCGCAAAAAGCGATTTCCTATCAGCTATATTTCAAAATTATGGAATCTTTTCTTTCTCTCTCCACATTTAAAGGCAGTCCCCAGAATATCCGGCGCAGGTTACTTCGCGATGTTGTTATTGTCATAACTGTAACGATCCTGGTTTTGACGAGTCTTATTTTGTACCTGGGAGCTAAAATTCGAAAGGAAGCCTCTGCAATCATTATCTCCGATACTGCTCTCATTGTAAAAAAACGTTTTTCCCGCTTCATTGAACCCATTGAGACCTATCTTGCCATTGGTGTGGGATGGGGACAAGACGGGATACTTGAAGATATGGATGACAGGGATATGCTCAGGCTGTTCATTCCCATGCTTGAAGCCCATAATCATATTTCCGGGGTGAGTATTGCCGATTCCAGCGGCGAAGAATTTTTTCTTAAACATGAAGGAGAAAAATGGCTGGCCCGCCGCTCCAGTGAAAAAAAGGGAAAGCGCCTTGCTCATTGGCAGGAATGCCGGGATGCTAACCATCTGCTGAGATCATGGCAGGAAGAAATTGATTATGATCCGCGTAATCGTCCCTGGTTTTTAGAAGCTCAGGGAAAAGGCGTAGGAAAGATCTCCTGGACAGACCCATATCTTTTCTTCACCGCAGGAAAATACGGAGTCAGTGCATCCTCTTTCTGGCAGAGTCCTGATGGGGGAAAATGTAATGTTATGGTTTTTGATCTTCTGCAGGATGACCTGCTTAACTTCTTAAATACTCTAGAGGCAGGAAAAAAGGGCCATATTATTCTCATTGAGAGCGATGGTTCCCTTATTGCCCACAACCAGGTTGGCCGCTCAGAAAATGCAGATGTGCATCAGTCGGTATCCAGGGCCTTGGAACTTTGGCATAATGGCGATAAGCAGGAAATAGCGACTATGGAATTTTCTGTAGGCCGGGCAACATGGTGGGCCAGTTTTACACCCTTGAATCCAAATGATCCTTCATCGTGGGTAGGAGTAATAGTCCCTGAGAGTCAGATTGTAGGCAATATCAAGAAGCAAAGGCTGAAAGTAGCAATGGCAGGAGCCATTGTTTTTGCCATTGGAATCATCCTGGCTTTACGACTGGTAAGCAAATACAGCTATCAGTTGCGGGATTTGCCTCGGCAGAATATCAGTAATGCCAATTTTGAAAATGAAGTTCTCGCCTTAATTGAAGCCGGCGAGAGTGCAACCTTGGAATTTAAGTCCACCATGCGTGCCAATCTGAAAACAGGCAAAGCAGGAAAGGAAATAGAGCTTGCATGGATGAAAACGGTGGTTGCTTTTATGAATTCCGATGGAGGTATTCTCCTGATTGGTGTGGATGATGACGGCAATATCGTAGGGACTGAGGCGGATGATTTTGAAAATGAAGATAAATGTCGGCTCCATTTCAAAAATTTAATCAACCACCATATCGGCCCAGAATTTACCCGCTTTATTCATCTGAAGATTAGAGAGATACAAGAGAAAGTGGTTCTGGTTATCGAGTGCGAAAGGGTGAGGAAGCCGGTTTTTCTCACCATGGGGAAAAATGAAGACTTTTATGTTCGCTCCGGCCCCTCAAGCCTCAAGCTCAGTATGAGCCAGATGGTGAAGTACCTTGAGCAAAGGAATTAATCAAAGATCCAAGTTTTTGCCGTACAAAAATAAACTGGAGGATACAAACTTATGCTGAAAAAAGCGCTTAGTCTTATTTTTTTCATTCTATTCATGGCAGGCGGAGTGGTTCAGGCCCAGGTGTCCGTCACCTATTCATCCCAGGGGAAACAGCATTTTACCATGACCATTCCAGACAATTGGCGGGTAAACGTTGGCTTTGAAGTTGATCCCGCCCTGATGCCGGAAGGCGAGCGTCCCTCCCACCCAATTGCCAGGTAGGGCAAGAGGTTGGCCTGTTTACCTGTTAGCACCTGAGTCGGCATCAATGCCGGCCTACATGACAATTAGTAACTGTTCAGCAGCACCCCATCTGTCCGCGATCAGGCCGTCCAGCATAGCGATGTACCGAAGTCTGCGCTTATCTGCTGGTCGGCCTGCTGGAGTTTATGCCCTTTAGGGTGAACATCTGTGGCACCCGGAGTCTCCCTGCGGTCGCTTACCTCTTCTAAGTAACAAAATGAAGATAATGCTATAAAAATAATGCCAAAACAATAAATTGCGATACATGTCCGTAACTTCTCAATAACTCAGGGTAAGATGTCTCGATTCCGGCTTTCGCCGGAATGACGTTTGGATGTAAATGCCCGTCATTCCTGCGAAAGCAGGAATCCAGTGAATAGTCGCAAAATGTAATCTACCCC
>JAIWFS010000101.1:0-5155 GCA_048631505.1 archaeon
TTTATCTCTTGCATATTTATCGGGATAAACAGTACAATTCATAAATCCGGCCTTGGTTGCATTTTTATGTAACTTATGCACACACCGAAACGGCATATCCGGCAAGGGTCTCAGAATATGAAAATCGACAAATTCAGCATTGCCACCTTTAATACGAATTCGATAAGGTCACGTCTTCACATAGTGATCCCTTGGCTTGAAAAAAATCCGGTTGATGTGCTTTGCATACAAGAAACAAAGGTGCAGGATAAGGATTTTCCAAAGGAAGCATTTAATAAAATTGACTATAATGTGATCTACAAGGGTCAGAAGTCTTACAATGGCGTTGCGATCGTCAGCAAACACGAGATGAAAGACATGGCCGTTGGTTTTGATGACCCTGAAAACAGCCCGGAGGATGAGGCCAGGCTCATCCGTTGTGTTGTAAAGGATATTCCTGTTGTTAATGCGTATGTTCCCCAGGGTAGGGCCTTGGACCACATGTATTTTCAGATCAAGCTAAGGTGGTTTGAAAGGTTAAGGGACCTGTTTGATAGGAATTATTCCACGGACGAACCATTGCTCTGGTGTGGAGACCTCAACGTTGCCCCTGAGTCAAGAGACGTTTATGCTCCGGATAGCCATGCAGATCATGTCTGTTTCCACGAAGATGCTCGCAAAGCGTTGGAGAAGGTCAAGGCATGGGGATTTACAGACGTATTCCGGAAGCTTAATACGGATCCGGACCAGTATACGTTTTACGACTACAGGATACCCAATGCAGTCAAAAGGCGTTTAGGTTGGCGCATAGATCACATACTTGCTACGGCTGCGTTAGCAGAACGTGCTGAAAAGGCATATATAGATATCAGCCCAAGGCTTGCTCAAAAGCCCTCGGACCATACTTTCCTGGTGGCGGAGTTTGTTTTCTGATTAATTAAAGTCCATCTCAAAGCTGTAGATGTCATCACTCAGCTTGCTTCTAACTCTCAAGTCACTGTTATTGAAAACTGCCTGCATTCTTTTGTTGTTTCGCAGGACTTCAGCAGTGAATCCGGTGATACCATGCCGTTTTGCAATGGTGGTAAGGTGTCTGAACAGAAACTTGCCTATTCCGCGCCCTTGCCATTCATCGCGGACCACAAATGCGACTTCTGCGCGGTTGGTCCGCGGGTCCAGATAATATCGACCTACTGCAATGATATCTTCCCCATGGGCCTCAGGCAGGACGCCTACAATGGCAACTTCTTTTCTATGGTCGATGAACACGAAGTCTTTGACCTGCTTATAGGGGAAGCGCTGTACGTGTGTCATGAAACGAGAGTACACGGCATCCTGTGAGAGGGTGTACAGCAGATCCTTCATCTTCAACTCGTCAGTGGGGTGTATGGGCCTGAAGTTGATTTTCGTTCCATCATCTAAAAGCAACGACGTTTTTGCCTCGTGTGGAGCTACTATGAAGCTCTCTCCCGCGTCGGCAAGCTCTTTTCGGAGATATTTGGCCTCAATAGCCTCCTTCAGGAGCGTTTCAAGGAAACGCGGGTGGGCAATGCTGATCAGTGCCAAGGCCCGGTCACGGACGCTTTTGCCGTGAAGATAGGCCACGCCGTACTCGGTTACCACGTAGTGTACGTCACCGCGGGTGGTCACTACGCCGGCACCAGGGCTCAGTTTCGCAACGATCCGTGAAGTGGTTCCGTCTGTTGTGGTGGATGGCAGGGCTATAATCGCCTTGCCCCCGTATGATCTGGCTGCGCCATTGTTAAAATCTACCTGTCCGCCGATACCTGAGTAGAATTTGGTGCCAAGGGAATCCGCACAGACCTGGCCTGTAAGGTCTATCTCTAATGCCGTGTTGATAGCCACCATTTTATACTGTTTGGCAATAATAAAGGGGTCATTGACATACTCGGTCGGACGAAAAGAGAAGAGGGGATTGTTGTGGATATAGTCATAGAGCCTGCGGGTCCCGAAACAGAAACTGGCAACAATTTTACCCCTGTCAAGGGTTTTTTTAGCACCGGTTACAGCACCGGATTCCACCAGATCTATGATGTTGTCTGTAAACATCTCCGTATGTACACCGAGATTTTGCTTTTCCTTCAGGAAATCAACCGTTGCGTGGGGGATTCGTCCGATCCCCACCTCAATAGTTGATCCGTCTTCCACCAGGGCCGCGATGCGTTCTCCGATCTCGCGAGCCACTTCCGTGCTTTCAGGCAAGGTTGCTTCAAAAATGGGCGTGTCCACAGGGACCAGGAAATCCAGATCATAGATATCAATAAAACTGTCTCCCAGGGTCCTGGGCATCTGGGGGTTGACCTGGGCAATGACGAGCGAGGCGTTTTCCGCAGCACTTTTGACAATATCCACCGAGACCCCAAGGCTCACTCTCCCGCGCTCATCCGGAGGTGTAACCTGTATTAGGGCTGCATCCAGCGGTAACTGACCTGAACTGAAAAGCCGTGGAATATCTGAAAGAAAGATAGGTGTATATTTGCCGAGCCCTTCCTGAATAAGCCCCCTGACATTTTCCGCAACAAAAAAGCTGTTTACCAGAAAGCAATCGGCAAGTTCTTTGTGGGCATAAGGGGCCTCGCCCAGGGTAAGTAGTTGGATAATCTCCATGTCGGCCAGTTTAGAGGCGCGGTCGGTCAGGGCCTTGACCAGTTCTTTCGGTTCTCCACACCCTGTCCCGATAAATACTCGCTGTCCGGGCCGCAGGTGCGAGACCGCCTGCCCGGGAGTGGCGATCATGTCTTTATATTTATCCTGCCAGTTTGGGTCGTATCCTGTCTGGTTTGGTTTGTTCATTATTCAGTCTCTTGGTGAGTCAAGGTCATTCGGGCATCGGCCACAAATGGTTCTGTTCCAATGTCTCCGACAATAAATGGATTGATATCCAGCTCGATAATTTCCGGGTAATCCGTAACCAACTGGCTGATGCGTTGAAGTCCGTTAGCTATTGCGGCAAAATCCACTCCTTTTTCTCCGCGGGTCCCTTTAAGCATCTCATAGGACCTGGTGCTTTTAAGCATCTGAAACGCCTCTTCTGTGGTGATAGGGGCCAGATGAAAGGTAACGTCTTTCATTACCTCGACAAATATGCCCCCAAGTCCGAACATGAGCATCGGACCAAATTGTGGGTCACGGCTCATGCCTATGATGACTTCCATGCCCCGTGCCAGCATTTTTTCTACGTAAATGCCTTCGATATGGGCTTCAGGTGCAACCTGGTTTATTCTGAGCATCATCAGGTCAAATGCGTCTCGCACGTCATCAGCCGTAGACAGGTGTAATTTCACGCCACCGAGGTCTGTTTTATGGATAATATTTGGTGAGACGATTTTTATAGCTACCGGGTAGCCTATTTGCTCCGCAGCTTCTACAGCCTCGTCAGCAGTGCTTGTCAGGTGGCCTTCCGGTATCCTGAAGCCATAAGCACTCAGGATCTGCTTGGCTTTAATATCTCCAACATGGGTCCTTTTGGTCCTCAGATGCCGGGCAATAATCCGTTCCACTCGCCGGCGATGAACTCTGAATCGTGTCACTATCCGCAGTGGACGCTGCCGCCACACTGAATACTCGTACATGGCCTTGAGGGCGTCGACTGCCCGCTCAGGTGAGTTATAGACCGGCAGTCCGGCAGCAACCAGTTCTTCGTTTCCCGGCATTACATGCTTGCCCCCCATGAATGCCGCGAGAACAGGCTTATCGGATCTTATGCAACCGGCAATGGCCCTTGCAGTCTCAGCAGGCTTTGTCATGGCCTGGGGTGTCAGGATTACGATGATGGCGTCTACTGAATCATCGTCCTGGGCGGTGCTTAATGCAATGGCATATCTTTCCGGATCAGCGTCGCCCAGCACATCCACGGGATTCCCTGTACTTGATGCCCTTGGAAGTTTTCCTTTAAGGGCGGCTGCCGTACTATAGGCTAGGGCCGCGACGGTCATGCCGGATTTTTCTACAGCATCTGCGGCCATTGTGCCCGGCCCACCGGCGTTTGTAATAATCAGAACACGGTCACCCTTGGGAAGGGGCTGCATTGCCAGGGCCGATGCATAGTCAAAAAGGGCCTGAAAATTATCTGCCCGGATTACTCCCGAGCGTCTAAAAGCCGCACCATAGGCCATATCAGCTCCAGCAAGACCTCCTGTGTGAGAAGAGGCGGCCTTCAGACCTGCAGGGGTGGTTCCGGCCTTCAGGATTACGACAGGCTTGATCGAGGAGGCATCCTCTGCCGCCTTCACAAAATCGTCACCAGAAACAATATCTTCAAGGTATCCGGCAATGACCTTTGTTTTGTCATCCTCGGCAAAGGCTTTCAGGAAATCTACCTCTGTGAGATCCGCTTTGTTGCCGAGGCTTATGAGCTTTGCAAGTCCGAAATGTCCTGTGACAGACGAATCCACAATGGCCGTGCACAGTGCCCCTGATTGGGAAAAGACTGATATGTTTCCTGATTCAGGCATGTCCCCCGCAAACGAGGCATTCATGTGGTGATGCGTGTTCATAATGCCCAGACAGTTAGGTCCAAGTAGTCGCACATTGTGAGATCTGCAGAGACCTGCCAACTCTTGTTCAAGCTTTGCACCTTCTTCGCCTGTCTCCCTATACCCAGCGGTAATTACGGCAAAGGCCTTCACCCCTGCCTCTATAGAGGACTGTACGGCAGCCATGACATTCTGCCGGGGAACGGTCACAACGCCCAGGTCCACAGTTCCTTCATAGTCCTTAAGGGTTTTGTAGCATTTGAGCCCGAGAATCTGGTCTGCTGACGGATTAACAGGTATTATATCACCGGCAAAACCGCCATTGATCAGGTTGGCTACTATCTCATAGCCCACCTTTCCAGGCGTCCTCGATGCCCCGATTACCGCGACGTTTTTTGGATGGAGCAGAGCTTCTAGCATTTTTTATAGATCCATTTTGTGAATTTAATTATAAATACAGGCATCTTTCATTCACCAGTTTACACTTTTTTCGAAAAAGCGTGTATTGTCGAATTGAATGCTGATGTTGAAACTAGAAACTGGAAATTTGAAATTAGGTAACGCATCTACATTCTTGTGTTTTTCCCAATTTCGAATTTCGAATTTCGAATTTCACTGCCAAAATACAGTTTAACTGTTTTTAATTGCCTTTAGAGTTTTTGTAAATAGTGGGTTCATTA
>JAIWFS010000102.1:0-5148 GCA_048631505.1 archaeon
TACACAGATTAAAGAAGAAGGATTTCACCTCGAAATCCTGTTTCTCGATGCAAAGGATGAGGTATTAGTGCGGAGATTCAGCCAAACCCGCCGCCGGCATCCCTTGAAGCCCAGGGGCAATGTCCTTGAAGGAATACATGTTGAGAGGGAACATCTGATGGGGCTGAGGGAATGTGCCGACAAATTATTTGATACCTCAGATTTCAATGTTCATCAGCTAAGGCAGGGTATTGTCAGGCTTTACTCCCCTAGAAAACGCCTGGATCAACTCGTGATACACATACTGTCATTCGGCTTTAAGTACGGGGTCCCTGCCGATGCCAACCTGGTCCTGGATGTCAGATTTTTGCCAAACCCATACTTCGAGCCGGAGCTGCACCCCTTAAGCGGCTGCGACCATGAAGTCCGAACCTATGTCTTGGAAAAGGAAGACACTATTGAATTTCTTAAACACGCCGAAGGCCTTTTGAAATTCCTTGTCCCAAAATACAGAAATGAAGGTAAATCTTATCTTGTGATTGCCGTGGGATGCACAGGAGGTCGACACAGGAGTGTTGCCATTGTAGAGCACCTAAAAGAACTATTTACAGGGGCTGATGAGGAGGTTATCGTCACACACAGAGACCTGGAACTGGAGGGATAAATACATGGTAGGTGTGGTTGTGACATCCCACGGCCGTCTTGCTGATGAGCTGTTATTAACGACGGTTTTCATTGTGGGCAAGGCCGAACAGATGGTCGCCCTTTCTATAGATCCGTCAAGGCCTATAGATAAATTACAGTCCGACATCCGCAAGGCTATTAAGGAAGTAGATACGGGTGACGGTGTACTGATACTTACAGACATGTTCGGTGGGACTCCGGCCAACATGACCCTTGCCTTCCTGGAGGACAACAAGGTCGAGGTCATAACAGGGGTAAATCTTCCTATGTTGATCAAATTGTGCCAGTGCAGGAATAAGGATCAGACCCTGCATGAATTGGCAGACGAAGTGGTAGATTATAGTAGAAAAAGCATCAATCAAGCTACTGCAATCCTGAAAAAGTAACCGATGGTCTTGATCATCGTTTGGGCCATTCGAACTAACGTTTGAATATCGAATATCGAACAAGGAATTATAAATGTCGAAGGAAATGGCTTTAAATTCTTCATGATTCGAAATTCCTTGTTCGATATTCTGCGGTTTAACATCGTGTTGACAGGAACAATGATCAAGACCCAACCAATATAATTAATCCTGAATATTAGCTGCTAGGAGGTTCAGACATGACTATTAAGGTCGGCATCAACGGTTTCGGACGCATTGGAAGGAGCATTTTCAGGGCTTCTAAACAATATAAAGAATTTGAAGCCATTGAAATTGAGGCCATAAATGACCTGACAAACACCCAGACGCTGGCTCACCTGTTAAAGTATGATTCTGTAATGAGAACATTCCCCCTCGATGTGCAGGGCACAGATCAGGGAATAATTGTGGATGGCAAAGATATACGGATAACAGCCATCAAGGAGCCCTCCCAGTTGCCATGGCAGGAAATGGGTGTGGAATACGTAATCGAAGCTACCGGACGGTTTAGTGATGCGGATCTTGCACGCGGGCATCTGGAGGCCGGAGCGCAAAAGGTCGTAATCACTGCCCCTGCAAAGCATGAGGACGTCACGATTGTGATGGGGGTCAATGAAGACGACTATGATCCAGCCAATCACCACATCGTATCTAACGCCTCCTGCACCACCAACTGTCTCGCCCCTGTGGCCAAAGTAATACTGGACAGATTTGGTATAGTTTCCGGGCTGATTACCACTGTACACGCCTATACAAACGATCAGAGATTGCTTGATTTTCCCCACAGCGACCTCAGACGGGCCAGGGCCGCTGCTGTCAATATGATCCCCACCAAGACCGGTGCCGCAGCAGCAGTAAGCAAAGTCATTCCTGAGCTTACAGGCAAATTTGACGGCCTGGCAGTCCGTGTGCCCACCCCTAACGTCTCCATAGTGGATCTTGTGGCCCAGGTGGAAAAACGTGCCACAGTAGCCGAAATAAACGATGCCATTAAGGCGGCTACTAACCGCTTCCTCGGATACACAGACGAACCCCTGGTCTCCACAGATTTTATGGGAGACCCAAGGTCCTCTATTGTGGATGGCGCATGCACCAAAGTTATTGGGGACAAGTTGATCAAGGTCATGTCATGGTATGACAATGAATGGGGGTACTCCAACAGGGTATTGGATCTGATCCTTCACATGAACGCTCACAAGGCCCTTTAGTGGCAGAAACATGATGTAATCGTTAACACGAGGAGTAAAATAATTACAAATATGATAGCATCGGAAGCCCTCCGTGCAAATCTTGAGGCCACAGCCGTCCGGGAAGTAGAGTTTGACTCCCGCTACCAGGTTCTCCGGGACGCAGTCAAGGATTATCAGGGCATAATTAAGGCTGTTGATAGCCTCCTCTTTGAGCTGCACCATCCATTTCGCAACTGGGAAATCGTAATTGGAGATCTGAGGTCATTTGCCCTCAAGAATCTTGCTACTTACAGCCGTTCGTCTCAGGGATCTGAGGCCATCAGAGTGCTTTTGGACACCTTCTCTGATGTCATCTCCCAGGCCCCTGAAAATGACCAGAAGACCGAAGCCGTAAACGGACTCCTGGCCTTTCTGGAAAAGATCATTCAAAAAGTAGATACTGAAAAGCTTCTGACAATACTGCCTGATATTGAACATGTCTTTCACAGGCTTAAAGAATCCAATGCGCATGTGATTAAGGCTGTTGCCAGGAGCTATCACCCTGTATCACACCTGATACAGAATCTTTCCAACCGCCTGGAGGGGCAAAAGACCTCTCCGGGGTTATGGGATGAAGCGGGAAGACTTCTTGTTGAAGTTCAGAAAGCTACCTCTCAGTACTGGCTTGAGCAAGAAGACCCTGTTAACTGGCTAAACAGCGCCATTGAACAGTTCTCCATGGAACTGGATTCTGAAGACCTGAAAAAGACGCTGGGACTTATCGAGCCGGTCTCGCATAAACAGCTCAAATCCTCTCTGGAAGATCTGGAAATCGAAAGGAAAGCGCCTCTCAAGGAAAAAGACGTCTTGGAGCTGGCCAGGCGCCCAGGCTATCTGGATATAGTGAATCAGTACAGAAAGATTGTCCAGGACCTAGGCCGTCTGTCGTGTCAAATCCCGCCCGTATCATCAAAAGAGCAGGCTTCCCGCAATCAAGAGGCCGGATTATACCTTCTGCTGCCATTCCATCTTATTGAAATAGAAGGCCTGTCCACGATCCACGAGGAAATCCTTCGACAGATAAACCGCAGCCTTTTGTATCTTATACGCACTGCAGACCTGGAGCAGCTTCAAGAGATCCTTTCCAGAAGCTTTGCGCTGCTAAAGCAGCAAGTAGGACATTTCCCAAGGACTGCTCTTCAGTGCATCGAGGCCCTGGGTTCAGAGGTCGTCCGCAGGGACGACACAAGGCTTATAGAGCTTTTTCTCAATCAGGTAGTCCAGTTTGGCTTCCAACCACCCGGGATTAAGGGCGTAGATGCCGAATGGCATATCTTAAGCGATCCTGCTCACCTGCAGAATATTCGTGTCTGGTTAAAATTTGTAGAACAAAGAACCAGTGTCTGCGGCACCCTGTTGTCAGCCCTTATAATAAATCTTAAACTGGCAGGTACATGCATCCGGGATACAGACCTGTTTCAGAAAGACGTCAGCAGACTACTCAACTGCGACATAGAACCGACTTACAATCTGGTCAAACAACTGACCAAGATCCTGCCGGTTTACTTCAATGAGATAGGAGCAGAGGGTCTCCTGAGGGACGTGTCAACAGAGCTGGATGAGATATCTCACCGTAAGGATATCCTTATTCATTTTCTGAGAAAACAGAGCCATGTTGAGAGCAACAACCGCATTGTCGATTTTATTGAGGCCATTCTGTGCTTCTGGTTCAGCAAGCAAAAGAAGGAATTGGCCCCCTTCTTGCCCCCTGAAATCCTGGAACAGGTTCCTGCCAATGGCCCATACGTGGATCATGTCCACAGGCTCATACAGCATCTTGCGGATGTGTTGGATCTCAAACGATTTACCCGCAGTGTAGATAGCCTGCTGAATTTGGAAGAGGACCGGCTCTCACAGATACTGTGTCAAGTACAGGATATCCCCCACCAAGAGAGAAGACGTGTTGAACTTCTCATCCGGATGTACAGGCTTGAGGCCCATAAGTACAAGCTCGGCACCCAGGAAATCCGTCATCATCTTGAGGAAGCCAGAAATCAGGGTTTTGAGGGATTGGACAAGGTACTTGAAGTCCTGGATGTGGATAACGATCCGGAACATTGTCTTGAGGTAATCCTGGACCAGCTTGATGTCCTTAAGGGCATTATTCTCAGCAAGGAGCAGTTTGAAATCAGGGAGGACATATACCACAAGCGGCACATAACAGTGGACATTCCTTCAATGTATGGCCGTTACCATGAGCGAAAGTTTGACGCCCTCAGCCTCAGTTTCCGCCTGGAGAACCTGGCCAATATTTACTTCGAACGGTTGATAGCTGAGATAGATTCAACCTTCATCTCAAGGGCTATCTTTGTGCGCATCCTGAGGTACCTCCGCCTCTTCTGGAGAGCCGTACAGTTAGACGGAGTGTATTCCAGAAAGTTCGCCACTTATCTCGCCTTGCTGGAAAAATCCCTCGAGGTCCGGCGATTTGCCTTTTCCCAGTATCAGGACGTGGTAAGAGGGCTGTCTGAGGGAGTTAAAGACATTATCCATATCTATTACATAAGCCCCCATCAGGACAATATCTCTCTTATTATTCGCCAGTTGGGCAAACACAACCTTCTTCCAAAATACAAGACTGCTATAAAAGAAGCTGAAAACGAGACTCAGCTCATTCATCAGATAACAGAGTGGTTCCTGAGAGACCTCATCTCCGGCACCTTTGGTCTCCAGTATCTGGACAACTTTATCGCCCGGGTATACCAGGTGCTTGGAGAGCAGAAAGAAAGACTGGATCACAAGGAACTTGATTTAATGTTGAGCTATGATCCGAATCAGATCTTGTGTACTATACATAGCCCGAAAGAACAGACAAAAAACCTCATACACCTTGGCAATAAAGGCTTTAACCT
>JAIWFS010000103.1:0-5129 GCA_048631505.1 archaeon
AGAACGTGACCATTACACTCGATGAAGAAGTCGCCCGTTGGGCCCGCATCCGTGCAGCGGAGAGAGACACAAGTCTTTCCCGCCTGGTAGGCAAATTGCTCCGTGAAAAAATGCTCGATGACCTGAATCCATCAGCTTATAAATGGAAAGCATATTCAGTAATCCAATTTAAGGATACACAGCAAAGGATACACAGCAATGGACATTATTCCCGGATCAAATGTAGATATTGTCCTTGATTACGACTGGTTGAGAGAGAAAATCGATGTCAGGAGGGCAACAGTCTATGATCTCAATGATGAAAGAATACTGCTATCCCAAACTGCTCCACCTACCGCAAGATATAATATCGGGAAAAAGGTCAAAATTACCTACCTTCTGATGGAAAAAGATGGTTGGGTTCGATACGGCATCAACGGAAGACTGATAGAGATTGTCATGGACTACAGGCTATCCGGATCTGAAACTGTGCAGGCGATTGTAATAATACCAGAACCTGGCCGTGAATTCTTCAATTTGAGGTTGTTTTACAGATTGGAGCCGCCCCTTGATTGTGGCTTAGCCCTTTTTCTTAAAAAAGAGGAGGTGAATATTATTAATATCTCACTCGGTGGCGCTAAATTCACTCATAGCAAGGATTATCCGATAATGCCGAAAAATAGGCTAAAGTTAATCTTACAAATAGATAAACAACGTTATGATATAGAAGCACAAGCTTTGAGGGTCTCGTCGGTTAGTGGTCGAATGGAGGGAAATCTGGAGGCCGTAGCCGTTCAATTCTTAAATCAGGACAGAAAGATACAAGACCTCCTGTCTATTAAGATCAAAGGTGTTGAAAGGAAGATGCGTTACAAAGAGGCATATGCCGAGGATTAAGGTTGCTAAAGGCACCATAGCGTTTTTACCCTTGACAATCATCTCTATTTCTTTTAGATGTCCGGTGCCTTTCATTCAGAGAGGACTAATGTCTTTTGCAGTTAGAAATTGGAGCTTATTGTATGACAACGCCTCTTCCAAAGGTGAACGAAATTGAACGTAAATGGTATGTTGTAGATGCCAGTGATAAGGTCCTGGGCCGATTGGCAACTCAAATTGCCACAAGACTGAGGGGTAAGCACAAACCTATTTTCACTCCTCATCTGGATACTGGTGACTTTATTATAGTAGTAAATGCGGACAAGATCAGGCTTACCGGGGAAAAACTGGATAAAAAATTATATTACAGGCATTCAGGCTATCTTGGAAGCATGAAGGCGGTTACTGCTCGCAAATTATTGGAGACAAAGCCGGAAAAGGTTATTCAATTGGCAGTTAAACGCATGTTACCCAAAAACCGCCTGGGGCGCAGCCAGCTCAAAAAACTCAAAATCTATGCCGGCCCACAGCATCCACATCAGGCCCAGGTTCCTGAACAGCTTCAGCTAAACACCTAAACTAACGACCCCTTTAAGGATACCGGCAATATGGAACAGACACGCCACTATGCCACCGGCAAAAGAAAGACTGCTGTAGCCCGCGTATGGATATACCCTGGTGAAGGTAGAATGACGGCTAACGACAAACCCTTTGATGAGTACTTTGATGTAGGTACTGCCCGTCTTCTTACAGAACAGCCCTTTGCTATTACAAATACGCTCGGCAAATTCGATGCCATGATCAAAGTCAAGGGTGGCGGGAAAAGCAGTCAGTCCGAGGCAGTCCGCCATGGTATAGCCTGTGCGCTCCTGCTGGTCGATGAAGGATATCGAATTCCCTTAAAGAAGGCAGGTCTCCTTTCCAGGGACGCCAGAAAAAAAGAGCGCAAAAAATATGGACTCGCAGGGGCCAGAAAACGTTATCAGTATTCCAAGCGCTAGACTCATTGGATGGAAATATTTTTTAAAGGGAAGGGTCTCCTTCCCTTTTTTTATGAGGCGCTAAAGCTAATAATAATTATTCAGTCCTTGCCAAGGAGTGCGAGCGGTTACCACTAATGTTACGCATAGCAATAGTAGGAGGGTCTGGTTATACGGGAATTGAGCTCCTGCGTATCCTGAAACTCCACCCACAGGCAAACGTAGTTGCAGTGACCTCACGAAAATATGCAGGCCATCCTGTGGAGGAGGTCTTTCCCTCACTGCATGGCTACAGAGATCTTCTCTTCACAGAGCCCGATGTCAGCTATCTGAGCAAAACTGCCGAATGGATATTTACAGCAGTCCCACATAAGGCTGCCATGTCAGTTGTTCCGCAATTTTTTGACGCAGGATGCAGGATCATAGATCTCTCAGCTGATTTTCGTCTGAGGGACCGCCGGACCTATGAAACCTGGTATCAGGCCCATACTGCCCCTGAACAGCTTGATAAGGCAGTATACGGACTGCCTGAAATCTACAGAAAAGATATCGCATCAGCGCAACTTGTAGCAAACCCCGGCTGCTACCCAACCAGTGCGATCCTCCCTCTTGTCCCCTTGCTTCATTCGGGAATAATCAGCTCTCAAGGAATAATAGCAGACTCGAAATCCGGAGCCAGCGGGGCCGGCCGAAGCCTCTCCCTGGGGACCCTTTATTGTGAAGTCAACGAGGCACTCAAGGCATATAAAGTGGCTGAGCACCGTCACATGCCTGAAATAGAACAAGAGCTCTCCGTAGCAGCAGGCAAACCCGTGGCCATGACCTTTATCCCGCATCTGGTTCCCATGACCCGGGGTATCCTCACCACGACCTATGCCCAACTTACTGAGGAAATATCCACTGACAAGGTCCTTGTTGCCATAAAAGAATTCTACAAAGATTCTCCCTTTGTGCGTGTACTCCCGGAAGGCACTTTCCCCGACATATCCTATGTGAGGGGAAGCAACTTTTGCGATATCGGAGCAAGGGTAGACGGGCGCACCAATACACTTATACTTATATCCGCCATAGATAATCTGGTAAAAGGTGCCTCAGGACAGGCTGTCCAGAACCTCAATATAATGGCCGGACTGGACGAATCTGTAGGCCTGGGCACTATTCCTCTTTTTCCTTAGACCATGGACCCTTCAGATCAATCCTGCCCTCCATCCAGAAACATAAAGCTTACCATCCAATACAACGGGACAAAGTATCATGGCTGGCAAAGGCAGATCGGTCAGATAAGCATTCAAGAAGTCATCCAGGCTGCCATTGAAAAGATGACAGGTGAGCAGGTCTGCCTGATCGGCTCAGGAAGAACTGATGCCGGGGTACACGCCCTGGCCCAGGTAGCAAATTTTCATACTGATTCGAAAATACCCCTTGAAGGATTTCTAAAAGGTCTAAACAGTCTATTGCCGGAGGATATAGCTATATTAGCCATATCCGAGGCTTCCCCTGACTTTCACTCAATCCGGAACTCGATCTGTAAAATATACTGTTATCACATCCTGGTTTCAGATACCAAGATTCCTTTTTGGAATAAGAGGGCATGGTTGCTAAACCGGTCGCTGGACATCCATTCCATGGAAACGGCACTCCCCCCACTCATAGGCACCCATGACTTCAGTGCCTTTAAGGCCAGCGGAAGCAACGCAAAGACAGGTATCCGCACCATATACTTATGTGAAATTAAGCCGATAACCTGGGAAATATTCCCTCCATCCGGAGGACTGCACTATATGTTTACTATTGCCGCTAACGGCTTCCTCCGTTATATGGTCAGGAATATTGTGGGGCTTTTGGTGCAAATCGGTCTTGGAACAAGATCTTATGAAGATATGGCCAATGTGATTGCCTCTAAGGATCGTTCTTCAGCAGGTCCCACTGCCCCACCACAGGGTCTATATCTGAAACAAGTTTATTATGATATATCCGAAATTCCGTTCATTATTAATGATTATCGAAAGGAGTAACAATAAATGTCCTGGACGTTACCACTTGCAGAACGTGTACGAAATCTCAAGCCGTCACCCACACTTGCAGTAGACACAAAGGCCAAGACTCTTAAAGCACAAGGAGTCGACATAATAAATCTGTCAGCAGGAGAACCGGATTTTGATACTCCTGAACATATAAAAGAAGCTGCTATAAAGGCCATCCGGGATGGATTCACAAAATATACGCCGGTAGGTGGTATTCCTGAGCTGAAGGAGGCTATAGGGGCCAAAATTGAACAGGACTATAGCCTGATATACAGGCCTGAACAAATCATGGTCTCAACCGGAGGAAAACAGGTCCTGTACAATGTAGCTCAGGCCATTCTGGACCCAGGGGACGAAGTCATAATTCCAGTGCCCTACTGGGTCTCTTATCCTGCAATGGTTGAGCTTGCAGGAGGCAAGGTTAAGTTCCTTCCAAGCGACCCTGACAAGGACTTTGCCCTGGACCTGGCGGCACTGGGCTCCATGTTAACATCCAAAACCAAGGCCATAATCCTTAACAGCCCGTCAAATCCCACCGGTGCTGTCTATAGCAGAGACGACCTTAAGACCGTAGCTGAGCTGGCAGTTGAACATAATTTTGTAGTAATCACTGACGACATCTATGATCAAATCCGCTTTGACGACGAAGGCCCGGAGAATATTGCCTCTGTAGTCCCTGAGGCACAGGATCACGTAGTGGTGGTAAACGGTGTGTCAAAGACGTATGCCATGACCGGCTGGCGCATAGGCTATCTCGCAGGTCCGGAGGCTGTAGTAAAGGCGGCAACCAAGATACAGAGCCAGAGCACTTCCAATCCCAACTCAATAGCCCAAAAGGCCACTTTAGCCGCACTGACCGGCCCTCAAGACGGGGTGTTGAAGATGAAAGAGGCCTTTCTCGAAAGAAAAAACTACATTATGGAAAGACTCAGGGCCATTCCGGGAATATCGTGTGTAGAACCCAAAGGGGCCTTTTACGTATTCCCGGATCTTTCATTTTATTATGGGAAAGAGGCATCAGGCCAAAAAATCAATGGATCGCTGGACATGGCTGACTACCTGTTGGAAGAGGCCCGAATTGCCGGAGTACCGGGCGTTGCCTTTGGAGACGACCGCTTTATGCGATTCTCCTATGCTACAGACCTGAGCATAATCCAGGAGGGGATGGACAGGCTGAGCGCTGCTCTCAGTAATCTCAAGTAAGATAACCGGCAAAACTGCAGCTATTGTTCTGTGACCAAGGCCAATGACATAAGAATGCAGTTCAGAA
>JAIWFS010000104.1:0-5122 GCA_048631505.1 archaeon
TTTCCGTCTGTAATTGTCTGTGTGGGTCTGTGGCAAAAGATATGGTGATCGGGCAATTGAATGATTCCAGAATTCCGGGATCAAGGGATGGAGCAAGCGGTACCACGAACTGGACATCCTGCCTATCTTGAAAGATCCTCTCGGCAGCACCTGCCATCACAGGAAATAGCCTGGAGATCTCGCTCTTTCGGCTGCCGGGGACAAGTCCCACTATTGGCCTTTCAGGATTGAGCCCTGCCTCTCTGCAAAATTCGGTTTTGGAAACCTCGGCCTTGACTACGTCAAGAAGGGGATGGCCCACAAAGCTCACTTCCATGCCGCGAGATCTGAAAAAGGCCTCCTCAAAGGGCAGAATAACAGCCATTCGATCTACCAGACGGCGAAGTTTTTTCACTCTGCCCTGACGCCAGGCCCATACCTGGGGGCTGATATAGTAAAATATGGGGATCCCCAGCTTCTTTGCCCTGCCGGCCACCTGGAGGTTGAACTCCGGATAATCTATGAGAATGAGTAAATCCGGTCTCTCTTTGCGGAGCCATGCTGTGGTACGGCCAAAGGCCTTTAAAATCGGTCTGATATGACCAATGACCTCCACCACCCCTACCACCGCGAGATCAGAGCTTGGAAACAGTAACTCCAGCCCTGCCTCTTCCATTTTTGGACCGCCAATGCCTACAAATCTTGCCTGGGGCAGTCTGGACTTAAGGGCACGGATAAGGTTTGAACCATGAAGGTCGCCAGAGGCCTCTCCGGCTATGACAAATACCTGCACCCACTAATTCCTCATTGCTGATTTTTGATAATACTGCCAAGGTCCAGGGTATTGAGCCCTTGCATAATCCGGGCATTTATATCCAGGGCGAGCTTCAGTGCACTTCTGCCGGCCTCTCCTGTAACCTTTGGTTTTTCAAGGCCCTGCACTGCCCTTACGAATGATTCAAGTTCGTCATGGAGCATGTCTGTTCCCTCGTGGGTCTTGAATTCAGGTCTGATGGCGGCCATCGGGCCTGCGCTTAAGTCTCTGGTCACAACCAGACTCTTGCGCTCTGCGCAATCCGCAGAGATATAGGCCCCTGGCTGAAATACCCTGATTCTGCGCATATCTTGGAGAGAAATCCGGCTTGCCGTAAGATTCGCAGTACATCCATTCTCGAAAATGAGCCTTGTGTTTGCAATATCCACTTTTGGGGTGAGTACCGGCACACCCACTGCCCTTATTTCTTTAAGGGGTGAGTGCACCAGGGCCAGTATTATTTCCAGATCGTGAATCATAAGATCCAGGACTACATCCACGTCAGTAGCCCTGTCCTTAAAGCCGCTCAGCCTGTGGGCCTCTATAAAGAGGGGATGCGTCACCTTTGCCTCAAGCACCTTTATGGCAGGGTTAAATCGCTCCAAATGGCCTACCTGGAGTATCAGACCTTGCTCCTTTGCCAAGCTGATGAGCTCATCCGCTTCCTCCACAGTGGTAGAGATAGGTTTCTCAAGCATACAGTGTATACCATGGGAAAACAGTATCTTGGCAACCTCGTGATGATGAATAGTGGGGACAACCACTGATGCCGCATCGATCTTTCCTACGATCTCATGGATATCGGTGTAGGCCTTGGTCTCCACCTCCTTGGCCACGTCCTGTGCACGCTCAGGAGATACGTCCACTACTCCAACAAGGTCTACTCCCTCCATCTGCGCGTACTTCTGGGCATGAAACCGCCCCAGATATCCCACTCCTATGACTGCTGTCCGAATCAATGTGTTTCTCCGTGTAACTATTCAGGTTGAAGGCTGAAGGCTGAAGGATTTCAACCATTTCACAACAATCGAACAGAGATAAATCCTCTAAACTAATACTGCAATCTCGCCAGCCAACTCAAATGCCCGCAGTTTTGTATGATCACGCATGATTTGTCCCTATTAGCCTTCTACCTTCAGTCTATTCACCTGGAATGATCTCCGTCAATGCCAACCACGGCTATTGACGACCTGTTAGCCAGATCAATGGTAGAATCCCTGTCAAAAAACAGGGTGCGGCCGGCCTCCACAGCCAGGACTGATGCCTTGACCCGGATCATCTGCTCAATGGTTCCAACTCCCACGGAAGGAAGGTCAAACCTGGTATCCTGTGTGGGTTTACAGACCTTTATTACCACCGCACCCGACCCACCCAGTTGCCCGCCCCGCCGGATGGTCTGATCTGTTCCTTCAATTGCCTCGACAGCCAGCACTGCGCGATCCTTGACTACCAGGCACTGGCCTATGTCAAGGCGCCCTATCTCCCTTGCGAGTTCCCAGCCGAAGTGAATATCCTCCCACTGGCTTTTTGAGGGTTTGCAACGGGTCAACACACCGGAGGGAACAAGCAACTCCTTTAAGAGGATAGTGGAGGGAAGAATCCGGATGCCTTCTTGCTCAAGCTCCGCAGCAATGGACCTCAATATTCCGTCATCCAGCCTGTTGTCCAGGCGTCGCCATAGGTTTATTGCCCTGAGATCAGGGCGGACGTCCTTAAATATCCTGGTCTTTGTTATAGAACCTGCAAATATGGCCTCTGATGCCCCTGCTTTTTTAAGTGTCTTTATGAGCTTGCCTAACTGCCCCAGGTAAACCCATTCAATTTGATCCACTTCCTCTGAAAGCAAGGGATCTGTCTCCCCCTTGTGAGCTACCGCCACTATCCCGCGGCCCTGTCTTCTGGCAGCCCTGGCGCACAGCAGAGGGAACTGTCCTCCCCCTGCCACGAGCCCCAAAGGATGGTCCTGCATTAAGGTTCCTCTTCTCCATTTGAGGCCATGGGCACGCCCCTTTTGGAAGACCTGATAAACTCGGTAAATCTCTTTACCTCGGGTATGGCCCCAAAGCGGGACTCCACGACATCAAGGGCATCTGTCACGGTATCACCACCTTGAAAGATCACTCGATAAGCCTCTTTCAAGGCATCAATAACCTCTCTCGAAAGCCCTTGCCGTCTCAGCCCCACCAGGTTCAGGCCATAGAGATGATCCCTTTGGCCCCAGTACTTCACATAAGGAGGTATATCCTTATTTACACCTGACATGCCGCCCAGAAAGGCATGGGCACCGATTCGGCAGAACTGATGGATAGCTGACAGTCCACCGATGATGACGTGCTCTCCTATCTCCACATGTCCCCCGAGAGTAACCCCGTTTGCCATGATCACACTGTCTCCAACCTGGCAGTCATGGGCCACATGACAATAAGCCATAAGCAGGCACTGCTTTCCGACTCTTGTAATACCGCCTCCACCCTGAGTCCCTCGGTGGACTGTGACGAACTCCCTGATTATAGTCTGGTCGCCTATCTCAACCCTTGTGGGTTCACCAGCGTACTTCAGATCCTGAGGAGGGGCTCCAATAGATGCAAACTGGAAAACCTTTATCTTTTCTCCAAGCCGGGTATGGCCCTCAATTACAGTATGGGGGCCTATTTCCGTCTCCGGCCCTATCTCGACTTCAGGCCCGACAACCGCATAGGGCCCTATCTTTACTCCTTTTGCAATTTCTGAATCCGGGGAAATTATGGCTGTTGGGTGTATATTTCTCTCGATAATCATCAGATTGTCCAATGTCGAAACTGGAAATTCGAAATTTGAAATTAGGTAATGCATCTACATCTTTGTGTTTTTCCTAATTTCCAGTTTCCAGTTTCCAATTTCACTGCAAAATACAAGATCAACAAAGTGTAAACTACTTTTGACTCGTCGTGAAGGATGCCGAATTTATTGAACGGCTGCTATAAGCATAGCCTCTGCCACGACCTTATCATCGACAGATGCCTTGCCTTCCATCTTCCATATAATCGATTTACGTTTTATGAGTTTTAGTTCCATAATCAACTGGTCGCCAGGGACCACCTGCCTTCTAAAGCGCACCCCATCCATCCCTGCAAACACCAGCAACTTGTCCTCAAGACCCTCTGGATCTGTATTCTTGGCAAAAATGATCCCTGTCTGGGCCATGGCCTCCAGGATAAGGAC
Organism: archaeon; assembly: GCA_048631505.1. GTDB lineage: Bacteria > Desulfobacterota > Dissulfuribacteria > Dissulfuribacterales > UBA3076 > UBA3076. Next base: position 3,995 of record JAIWFS010000104.1, read on the forward strand.
CCCGGGCATAATAGGCTCTCCGGGGAAGTGACCCTGAAAGAAGGGCTCGTTTATTGTAACGTTCTTGAGTGTCTTGATGCCTACACCAGGTTCAACGCTCAAAACACGGTCAACCAGCAGAAAAGGATACCTGTGAGGCAACAGGGCCGATATCTCTTGTATTCGGAGTTGGCTATGCATCGTTTCCATTTTCTTTTCCTAATAACCTGTCTTCAAGTCTGTCTATACGTCCTTTAAGATCACGGACTTGCTTTACCAGCTCAGGAAGGCGCTTGAGAGCGCTTCCAACCCTTAAAAACAATTTGTGAGGCATTGCAGGAGACCCTGTAACCACCTCGCCTGCTGCCAGGCTTTTGACAACTCCGGATTGCGCACCTACCATGACTCGATCCCCCAATTCTATATGACCTCCTACACCGACCTGTCCTCCCAGCACCACTCCCTTACCTATACGGGTACTTCCTGCGATACCGACAAAGGCCACAAGCAATGAGTCAGCCCCTATAGACACGTTGTGGCCAACCTGTACGAGGTTATCGATCTTGGTGCCCCGGCCTATACGGGTTTCTCCCAGGGCTGCCCTGTCTATGGTGACGTTGGCACCTATCTCTACATCGTCCTCTATCACGACTATGCCGATCTGGGGAATTTTTACATGGGATTCACCGCGCCTGGCATAACCGAACCCATCGCTTCCGATCACCGTCCCTGCATGTACTGCCACCCTTTTCCCCAGACGACAGCCCTCATACACTACTACATTGGGATAAAGGGTTGTTTCGTCCTCAATACACACATCATTTCCCACATACACTCCGGGATGGAGTGTTACATATGGGCCAATGCGCACCCTATCACCAATAAATACTCCGGGATAAATACTGACATTCCGGTCTATTTCACAATTCGAGCCCACATGTGCCTTTGGACTCACCCCCAACGCACTGAAAGGCTTATCCAAAAAGGCAGATGCTATTAAGGCATAGGCGAGATATGGATCTTTAACCAGAATAGAGGGACGATCCAGCAGGTAGGGCCAGTCCTTTGGAAGTATCAGGGCCCCTGCCATGCTCTTCTCCACCTCTTCCCCATAGCGAGATCCGACAGCAAAACTTATTTCGTCCGGCC
>JAIWFS010000105.1:0-5106 GCA_048631505.1 archaeon
AGCATATCTGTGTAATTGATCCCCCTGCTTCCAGTGTAATTCCCCCACAGGATATCCATTTAAATGTTATTTGACGATGGATTGCGGTGCAGTCTCTTCAGACTCCTTCAGTCTGATCCCAGGATGAGCCAGCGTGCCTTGGCAGAGGCACTTGGTGTCAGCTTAGGCAAGGCAAATTATTGTCTCAAGGCTTTTATAGACAAGGGATGGGTGAGGCCCAGGCGCTTTCAGCACAATGGAAAGAAACGAGGTTATGAATACATCATTACTCCTGATGGACTGGAGGCAAAGGAGAGGATAACCGTTCGGTTCTTGCAATGCAAATTGACGGAATACGAGGCCTTGCAGGAGGAGATTGAAGAGTTGCGGCAGGAGATACTGAACCCTTGAACCCCTGAACCCTTGAACGGTTACGGAGAATGATAAATGTCGGTACACGATGAGATTCGGCAATTCATAATAGATAATTTCCTTATGGGACAGGACTCGGACAGCTTGAAGGATGATAGTTCATTCCTGGAAGATGGGGTCATAGACTCCACTGGTGTCCTGGAACTAGTTGGTTTCCTGGAAGAGAACTATGAAATAAAGGTGGAGGATGAAGAACTGATCCCGGAGAATCTAGACTCTATCAAAAATATCTGTGCCTATCTTGAAACTAAATTGAGCGATTAGCCTTTAGCGGTTAGCTATTAGTTTAATGATTACAGGATGTTTTGCTATTACAAACTTTTACGTTCTCAACTCAACAAACCCGGTTAACCCAACAACCCAACAAACTCAATTGCGGTCGTGACGTTAATAGACCTGTTTAAAAGCGCTGTAGATCGATTCCCTGATAATGTGGCTGTTAAGGACCGTCACCATTCCCTGACCTACAAAGAATTACAGTCCCTGGCAGAAGGACTGGCTACGTCCTTGATGAGTGCAGGCCTTGTTAATGGTGACCGGGTCGGCCTTCTTGTAGATACTTCTGTTCAGTATGTAGTGGCATATCTGGGAATTTTACAGGCCGGGTGTGTAGCCGTTCCTCTCAACACCGATAATTCCCGGAGGAACCTGGAATTTGTGTTGCAGCAGTGCGGTGTAAAGTGCCTCATAGGACAGAGCAGGTACCTGAGCCGCTATCAACTTTGGTCGATGGATACAGCCATCATTTGCTCGGATTGCTCGGATGCCGTAAAAAAAGGAGATAACGGGCCAGGGCATGATATTATAAGATGGGAACAGGCCATAGAGAAGAGTCCGGATGCAGACTCCTTCCCAAACCTTTCCAGCGCCGACCTTGCATGTATCCTTTTTACCTCCGGCACCACGGGTGAGCCCAAGGGTGTCATGCTGAGTCACGGGAACCTTGTAGCAAATACCCGAGCCATCATTTCCTACTTGCGTCTCAAAGAGACTGATAGCGTACTGGCAGTCCTGCCTTTTTTTTACTCCTATGGAAGTTCTCTGCTCCACACCCATTTAGCAGTAGGTGGAACAGTTCATATTGAGGGTCAATTCGTTTATCCCAACAAGGCCCTTGAACGTATGGCTAAAGAGAGGATTACAGGTTTTGCCGGAGTGCCCTCTACCTTTGCACTGTTGCTTCACCGGTCTAACTTCAAAAACATGCAGTGGCCCTACCTTCGTTATGTCACGCAGGCAGGGGGGGCAATGGCCCCATCCCTTGCAAAAAAGCTTGGTGATGTTTTGTTGGATGCGGATATTTACATCATGTACGGACAGACAGAGGCAACAGCACGTCTTTCGTATCTCCCGCCCGCCCGGTTCGTGGATAAGCTCGATTCAATAGGAAAGGCAATCCCCGGCGTGGAGTTAAGAGTAGTGGATGAAAATGGTCATCAGGTCATCCCCGGGCAGATAGGGGAAATCATAGCAAGGGGTGAGAATATTATGCAGGGCTATTGGGGACAGCCTGAAGAGACTGCCAAGGTGCTGCGAAATGGATGGCTTTACACCGGAGATCTGGCCAGGGTGGACGAGGAGGGGTTTATATATATCGAAAGCCGTAAAAGCGATATAATTAAAAGCGGGGCTCACCGCATAAGCCCAAAAGAGATCGAAGAGGTTATGGCGGCATGGCCCGGAGTGCACGAGGTGGCCGTAACGGGTTGTCCGGATCCTATACTCGGAGAGGCAATATGGGCCTTTGTTGTACCTGAAGGGAATCAAGCTTTGGATCATAAGGCCATTATTCGCCACTGTCGTGATAATCTTGCCTCCTTTAAGATTCCCCAGAGGTTAATAGAGCTCACGGAATTGCCAAAGACCACATCCGGAAAGATTAAGAAAACCTTTCTCAGAAATGAGTATGCCATAGCTGAATAATACAATGGAGAGCCCATGAAACAATGCATACAGTGTATCCTTGATGAAAATTTTCCTGGAATCTCCTTTGATGAAACCGGGCTGTGTTCTTTTTGCCGCCAGGCTGCTAATGAGCAGCGGCAACAGGCCCTTAAACAAGAATATGCCGGGAAATTTCAAAAGCTTCTGGAGAAACGTCGCGGAAAGGGGCCATACGATGTGCTTATGGCCTATAGCGGAGGCAAAGACAGCACATATACTCTGGATATTTTTTGTAACACCTATGGGTTAAGAGTCCTGGCTTTTACTTTTGATAATGCCTTTATCTCTCCCTTTGCAGTTGAAAACATCAGTAAAGTAACTGAAAAGCTGGCGGTGGATCATATCTCTTTCCGGCCGAATTTTGCCCTTATGCAAAAGATTTTTTCAGAAGCCGGGAAGCGTGATTTTTTCCCGGACAAGGCCCTTGAGCGGGCAAGCTCAATATGCACTTCCTGCATAGGATTTGTAAAATCTCTTATGCTAAAGACAGCCCTGGAAAAGGGTATACCCTTTGTGGGTTTCGGCTGGTCTCCCGGCCAGGCGCCCATACAATCATCTGTTATGCAGACCAATCCGAGACTGGTGGCCATATCGCAAAAAAGCTTCTGGCCAAGGCTTGAGGCAGTGGCGGGACATGACCTCTCAGCTTATTATCTCTCGGAAGCAGACCTCGCAAGACCTATTGATGAATATCCGGTTAACGTCCATCCATTTGCCTTTCGCCCCTATGACGAAGGGGCAATAAAGGCCCATATACTTACTTTGGGCTGGAAAGAGACAGAGGATACAGATCCCAATTCCACTAATTGTCTGCTTAATGCCTTTGCCAATCAGGTCCATCTTGAGAGATGGGGTTTCCATCCTTATGCATGGGAGATAGCAGGTATTGTCCGTTCCGGCGGGTTATCCAGAGAGGAAGGCCTGGCAAAGGTCAGCGAGCCCCCAAATCCTGTGCTTGTGTCACGTGTAAGGGAACGATTGGGTCTGTCTTAATGGTAAGCGTTCACAGGGCACCGCATCTGCTTTGTTGTCGGGCACTTGAAGTACAGGAAGTACGTCTGCGTACCCTCCGCCTCGCATCTGCAGCACCCTGTAAACGCTTACAGTTCGGTGGGTTGCGGTAAAACGGGCGTTGTAATCCCGTGAACGGTTACTCTTAATGTTATGAAAATAATGACAATAGCCGGCGCCAGACCCAATTTTATGAAGATGGCCTCTATTGTTGAAGCCATCCGGCGTCACAACGGGGCCGGCAGTTCACCTGTAATCAGACACATCCTTGTGCACACAGGGCAACATTACGACGAAAGCCTGTCCAAGTGCTTCTTCGACGAACTTGGTCTCCCGCGTCCGGATGTAAACCTGGAGGTGGGATCCGGCTCACATGCCCAACAGACTGCTGAGATCATGCGGCGTTTCGAACCGGTACTTCTGGCTGAGCGTCCTGACGTGCTTATTGTGGTTGGGGATGTGAACTCTACTGTGGCCTGTGCTCTGGTGGCAGCCAAGATCCAATATCCTTTACAGAACCCAACTGATATAGAGCGTCCTTTCATTGTCCACGTTGAGGCAGGATTGCGATCAGGGGACCGCTCTATGCCGGAAGAGATAAATCGTCTTCTGACCGATGCTTTGAGCGATGCCTTGTTTGTCACTGAGGAGGTGGCAGTTACCAACCTATTACGAGAAGGCATGCCCAGGGAGAAAATCTTTTTTGTCGGAAACGTCATGATTGATACCCTGCACCGGCACCTGGAAAAAGCCCGCAGGTCTGAGATCAAAAAGATACTTAAAATTCACGGTCGTTATGGCCTGGTAACCCTGCACAGGCCCAGCAACGTGGACACAAAAGATGCCCTGGAGCCCTTGATCCGGTGCTTTCAGGAAATCAGCAGGGATTTGTTTCTTGTCCTTCCTTTACACCCCAGGACAAAGGCCAGTCTGGAGAGATTCGGATTACTGGAAGGATTCAATAATACCGAAGGGATCAGTCTAATCGACCCCTTGGGCTATCTGGACTTTTTAAACCTCCTCGATTCGGCCTCAATGGTATTAACTGATTCCGGGGGCATTCAGGAAGAGACAACAGCCTTGGGTGTGCCATGTATAACTCTCAGGGAAAATACCGAACGTCCGGTAACCATAACCATGGGTACTAATTATCTTGTGGGAACAGACCCTGCCGGGATTCTTGCCACTGCCAGGGAGATTTTGTCTGGAAAAGGCAAGAGGGGAAAAATACCTCCATATTGGGACGGTCTTTCAGGTGAACGGATTGTGGCCTGCCTGACAGATATATAAAAAATTTATCGTACTGCGCCGCAGATTGGGTTTTTTCAGCGGAATCAACTATGAGTTACATTTTACTGACGGTTGATGTCGAGGATTGGTTCCAGGTAGAAAACCTCCGTTCTCATTTTCCTTTTAACTCTTGGGATTCCTGCGAGCTCCGCGTCGAGGACAACACCCATGTCCTCCTTGATTTGTTTGACCGTTTTCATGTTTCAGCGACCTTCTTTGTGCTTGGTTGGATAGCTGAACGTTGTCCTGGTCTTGTGAAGGAAATAAAGACTCGTGGCCATGAAGTGGCATCTCACGGATACGGCCATCAGCTTTGTTATGATCTCTCCTCCCCTGAACTCAAGGAAGACCTTTATCGAAGCAAGTCCCTCCTTGAGGATATTATAGGCCGGCCGGTCCACGGCTATCGTGCCCCGAACTTTTCCATAACTCAAGAACTTGTGGATCTTC
>JAIWFS010000106.1:0-5018 GCA_048631505.1 archaeon
TGACGTTTGGATGTAACTGCCCGTCATTCCTGCGAAAGCAGGAATCCAGACATCTTACCCTGAGTTATTGAGAAGTTACTGGTAAGTCATGTGAAAATATCAGGAGAGTAACTACTCAGGTGGTTAGACTGAAGGTGGAAGGATTTTAGGGACGAATCGTGCGCGATCACACAAAATTAGGTGCTTAGACTGAAGACTGAAGGCTGTTAGATCACTTCGGCCTTCAGCCTTTAACCTAAATACCTGAGTAGTTACAAAGGAGATTCTGCGTTCGTGAAGATAACTACCTCTGAAATTGAACATGTGGCCCAATTGGCCCGGCTCAGCTTTGATCCGTCTGAAATTGAAAACTTCAACAGACAACTAAATGACATATTAGGATATATAAGCAAATTAGAAGAACTGGATACTAGCCGGGTTGAGCCCACTACCCATGCCCTGGAACTTACGAATGCCTTTAGAAAGGACGAAGTAAAGCCCTCCTTGCCGGTTGAAAAAACTCTCTCCAACGCACCTGAACGGGAAGGAGGGGGATTTGTGGTGCCAAAAATTATCTGATTAAGGAAGTACAAGATGCCAAGTCTGATCGATCTGAGCATACATGAGCTCCACGACATCCTCAGCAGGAGAGAGGTTTCCGCAGTTGAGGTCACAAAGGCCTATCTGGACAGGATAGGTGAAGTTGATCCAAAAATCAGGGCCTATCTGACAGTAACTGCCGACAAAGCGCTGACCCAGGCAGAAGAGGCGGACAGACGCCTTAAAAAAGCAGACGACATTACTCCTCTTACGGGAATTCCCTTGGGTATTAAGGATGTTATCTGTACCAGAGGGGTTAGGACCACCTGTGGATCTAAAATACTTGAAAACTTTGTACCACCCTATAATGCCACAGTAATGGAAAAACTCGAGGCCCATGGGGCGGTAATGCTGGGCAAATTAAATATGGATGAGTTTGCCATGGGATCATCCACGGAGAACTCTGCCTATCATCCTACTCACAATCCCTGGGACCTTGAACGAATCCCTGGTGGATCAAGCGGTGGTTCAGCAGCATCTGTTGCTGCCAGGGCCTGTGCAGGTTCACTGGGCTCGGATACAGGCGGATCGATACGTCAGCCTGCCTCATACTGTGGTGTTGTAGGTCTGAAACCTACATACGGCACGGTTTCTAGGTTCGGTCTTGTGGCCTTTGCCTCCTCACTTGACCAGATAGGACCCATTTCAAGGGACGTTACTGATTGCGCCCTGCTGTTGAACGCCATATCCGGCCATGATACCAGGGACTCCACCTCTGTACCCGGAGACGTACCTGACTACACCGGCTCCCTGATGCCGGGTCTTAAGAATTATACTTTAGGGATTCCCAAGGAATATTTTATTTCAGGCCTTGACCCGGAGGTGGAAAAGACCGTTAAGCATGCCGTTTCCGCCCTGGAATCCCAGGGAGCCGAAGTGGTGGAGGTAAGCCTTCCTCACACAGAGTATGCAGTTGCCACATACTACATTATCGCCCCTGCCGAGGCCTCTTCCAATCTCTCACGTTACGATGGAGTAAAGTACGGATTACGTGCCCCGGACTATAAAAATCTCATGGATATGTATAAAAAGACCAGGTCTCAGGGTTTCGGCCCGGAGGTCAAAAGGAGGATAATGATAGGGACCTATTCCCTTTCAGCCGGATACTACGATGCATATTATAAAAAGGCCTCCCAGGTCCGGACTCTTATCACCCAGGACTTTAAAAAGGCATTTGAAAAATGTGATGTGATTGCCGCCCCTGTTGCACCGACTACAGCGTTCAGGCTTGGAGAGAAAGCAGACGACCCGCTTCAGATGTATCTATCTGACATCTTTACAATTCCGGTAAACCTGGCAGGCATCCCGGGGATTTCCGTGCCCTGCGGCTTAAATAGCAGCGGGCTCCCCATAGGACTTCAACTAATGGCAGGACACTTTGAGGAAACAAAGCTCCTCACTGTTGCATATAACCTGGAGCTGGCTCTAGGCCGCTGTGAGAACTGGCCTATACCCTGACGCTCTTCCCTCTGGCCCACCAGAGGATTATTCCAAGCGCAAGAAACACCAGGCTCAATAGCTGCCCCATGGTTACCCAGCTCAAAAAGACATAGCCCAGTTGTGGATCCGGTTCTCGAAAGAATTCAACCACTATACGACATATGGCATAGAGGACCAGGAAAAGGGCCAGCTTCCTCCCGTATGGCCAAGCCTTGCGACGGAGAGACCACAGGACAAGAAAGAGCAAAAGCCCCTCAAGCAGGGCCTCGTAAAGCTGAGACGGGTGCCGGGGCACCTGCCCTCCCTGGGGAAAGACCATGGCCCAGGGCACATCCGCAGGGCGGCCGAACAGCTCTCCATTAATAAAATTCCCTATACGTCCCAGGCCGAGGCCCACTGGCGCTGTGACCACAAAGCGATCAGACCACTTCCAGAAGTCCAAATCATGCCTCTTACAATATATCCATCCGGAAAAAACAACTCCTGCCACTCCTCCATGAAAGGACATGCCTCCGTGCCAGACAGCAAATATCTCTAAAGGATGCTCAAGAAAGTAGGAAAAGTTATAAAATAGTACATAGCCCAACCTGCCTCCCAAAATGATCCCTAAAACCAGAGAGAATAAAATTCCCTCCAGTTGACTCAATTGAGATGCAGCGGAAGGCCCCTGATATTGGGAGCCGGAAAGGGTGTTTTGACACTCTTCAAGAATCTGCTTTCGCACCAACAGGTAAGCAGCCCCGAAACTGAGCAGGTACATAAGGCCGTACCAGTGAATACCTATTGGACCAATACGGATTATTACCGGATCAATATCCGGAAAAGCAAGCATCGACCCTATTGTTTCTCCTTGCGATCGCTAAGTGTGATGACTTTCGAACCGCCGGTCGGCTTAGGTTGGTCCGGTCCCTGATCCTTACCGGTTTTCCGAGGTGAGACACCCTGCTTGAGCAAGACAGCCTCTAACAGATGATGATACTGCTGAATCAGCTTAGGATTAATGTCTGACTCCAGGACAAAAAAGGATACCCGGGTCCGCTGTATCCGGATAGAAGAGACCGTCATGGCTGTGAGAACGTGGGGATGGACAACAGGACCACGCTTCTGATCATATAACACGGTACACGGGAAGTAGAGATCAAAAAAAGCCGCCTTTTCCAGAGCAAAAAGAACAGTCTCGGTCTGACGGTTGTATCTGATCTCTCCCAATATCAGTCCAAGCCCATCTACTTCTATCAAGACCAGCTCTTTGGCATTTTGACGCAGCTTCATACGTGGATCTCCTCAGATTCTGATATTAAACGCTTGGTAGGTGGAGAACGCCGCTTCCTCCTGCGGGATTTCTTTAAAGGCTTTGGTCCTGGACGGAGATGTGGATCAGGACCAATAACCGGTTGCCCCAAGACCTCCTGTACTAAATCATAAAACATGATGGACTCCCGGAACGTGGCCTTGTTCCAAACACGCTTGGGCCACTTACCCTTTGCAAGACATATGGAGATATTCCACTGGCTGGCCAGGATCTGAGCTGCCATGTCTCTTACGGATCTCCTGAAGTCATACGGAGTGAGAACCTCGCCCAACATGGACCTCACTTCATGAGTAGGCCACTTCAGACGGTCAACCTTGAGAGCTTTCCACTCTGGTGTTACACATAGCCGGGGGTATGCAAAAAGGGCCAGCATAAGGGCCTCACTGACTTCAACACCATCATTTACCATACGATCAAGATGCCCCAGAAGCCCGAAAAGCAGCTTTCGAACCAGACCCTTATCCTTGCTCTCAAGGGCTGAAACATAACCGGAAAAGACCGAGGCAAACAGCCCGCTCTTAAGCATGAGCTCGGCCCATGGCCTGCTGTATCCGGAACGTAAATCCTTGAGCCACTCGTCCCTTACCCTCGAAATTGCACATAGACGAATCTTATCGCTGTGCCTGAGCAGGCTCTCCCAGGTATTGGTCTCTATTGTAAAACCCGTCCTGGCCGCGTGTCTTACAGCACGCATCATCCTCACAGGGTCCTTCAGGCATCTGTGTTCCGGATCATTACCTATGAACCTGATAATCCCCTGTTTAAGGTCTGCCATGCCCCCTACGTAATCAATTATACTAAAGTCTGCGATATTGTAGAAAAGTCCATTGATAGTGAGGTCTCTGCGAAAGGCATCCTCCTGAGGAGAACCAAAGATATGGGTATCCCCAATCCCCTCACCCGTAGCTTCCCGGTCATCGTGATCACTCCGGCACCTGAAGGTTGACACCTCAATTATTTTCCCACCTCGGAAATACACGTGAACCAGCCTGAAACGCCGGCCTATGATCCGGCTGTGACGAAAGAGTTTTTTCAGATCTTCCGGCCTGGCGTTAGTTCCGACATCAAAATCCTTTGGGCGCCTGCCAAGGAGCAAGTCCCTCACACTCCCGCCAACAAGATAGGCTATGTAGCCATTGTCCTTCAACCAGTAAAGGACCTTCAATGCCTCCCTGTCTATATCTTTCCGGCTGACACAGTGTTCCGGACGGGAAATTATCCTGGGATGGTTTCCCGGGTCGCCAAATAGACTGGGTTGCTCAGCGGGTAAACATTGGGCCGGCTGTGCAGATGCAAAAGGGCCCTTTTTGTGGAACCTCTTTCTACGGCTGTATTTATTGGCTTTTGATGAGGGTTTTGACATAAATGACGTAAGACTTGTTTCTACCTAAGTTGAGCGATTAGCCTTTAGCGGGTAGCTATTAGCACCTTAGCAATTATTTTCGCGTTTTTTATGACAGAAAATTCTGAAACACAATCACGAAAACACGAAAGATTGAAAGCACGAAATAAAACAACATTCAGGCTTTCGTGCCTTCGTATTTTCGTGCTTTCGTGATCAATTTTTTTTATCTTCAAACCTGTTTGGTTCCGGCTTGTCCGGATTAGGTGTTATTTCTAATTAACGTAATACCTTGATTTTTCAAAGCTAAACGCTAATGGCTAATCGATTAATATAGGTTCTAAG
>JAIWFS010000107.1:0-4985 GCA_048631505.1 archaeon
CCATTGCCTTCCGTAAAGCGGGTTGATGCTCCCAACAGGGATTTTCTATGGCGTATGCAAGGCGCTCGACAAGGTCGTCAAAGTCCTTATAAAAGCAGAGTTCATGCAATTCATCCGGGATCAGTTCAGGGTAACTCAACCTCCTGGGAAGAAAAGGTACGCACCCGCAATAAATAGCCTCTACGATACTTGTGCCGAAGAAATCGTGGTGCGAGGTGACCGGCAGGATGCAGGCTCGCCGGAGCCAACGGGCGTACTCAGTAAAGTCTGCAGCATAGCCCATATGACAGATACGGTTGCCAAGCCGCTCACGGGCCTTCATGAACTCGGTCGGACTTTGTCTAAAACTCTCACCCAGGACAATCACTCCAAAGTCCAGGCCTCTTTCCGCCAGGATGTATAAGGCCTGGAAAAATTCCTCAGGGTTCTTATCATATTCCCATCGATGGTTCCATAAAAGGAGGGGCCGGCCATCTGGTTTCCGGCCGGGATTGCAGGCGTCGAACCGGCCAAGATCCAGACCCAGGGGAAGGACCCGCGACTTGGACCGGAGTATTTTCACAGTATCCAGTTCATTATAATCCGGAAAGTGTTTTAAAAGACGTGGCAGTTCTTCAAAGAAGGATTCCAGGTGAAATCGCGAATTAAAAAGGACAGTGTCAGCCGCCATGGCGCTGGCATAGTTAATGAAACCGTAGTGAACGTCACGTCCTTTGAGAAGATCCCTGTCGTCAACAGACCAGGGGTAAGTAAGCTGGTTTTCATGGAAATACAGCGCCGTCGGGGTATTATAGGTGCGGGACCTTGTCAGGGCCAGAAAAGTTGTGAGATCGAGCATATCTGTGGTCAGGATGAGATCCGGCGCGTATTCTTCAGCCAGAAACTGCCTTGCCAGGGTCACAGCGGCGCCGTGCATACGCCACTTCCAGAAGCGACCGGGCAGAGTGAGCATACTCACGAAGTGGCGGCTGTGTGTTGCAAATCCTGAGGCCCAGGCAGCATGTGAGCCTGTATGGTATGGTTCTATAAGAAGTATTTTCATGAAAAGAATTGTACTTTATCATGACCATTAGGCAAGAAAACCACATCATAACTCTGCGGCCCCGCCTGGACCTCTTTGGGCCTATTGACAATGGATTGCTGAAAAAGGCTGCCAGCAACGCACTGGAGTGCCTTGAAAAACCGCAAATCCTTACTGTGGTCGTCAACGATCCCCAACGCCAGACCGACAGTCCAAGGGTACTTAAGGTCCTCAGCCATTTAATTGATCCGGCTTGCATTCGAATCCTGGTAGCCACCGGCACTCACCGCTATTCTTCAGAGAAAATGCGCAGTTTCGAGCTTAAACTGATCCAGGGTCTGCCAATTGAGGAGATTCAATGGCACGATAGTCAAAGCAATGAACTGGTCCCGGTCAGGCCGAACGGGTGGAGAGTGCACCCGTGGCTTGTTGGGGACAGGCCTGTACTGGGCATCGGAAGCGTTGAGCCGCATTACTTTGCCGGATTTACAGGCGCGCACAAGACCCTCACCATCGGCTGCGCTTCGTATGCGGACGTGGAATCCAATCATGCCTCTGCCCTTCTTCCCGGCTCCTGCCCCGGCCGTCTCGCAGGCAATCCGGTGTTTGAAGGAATTTCGCAGATGCTGGAGGATCTGGCTGCCTCGCAGCGTCTGGCAGGCGTAAACCTTGTCCAGGCAGGCAGCACGATCATCGCTGCCGCTGGAGGCACACCGTTATCGGTCCTTAAGGCCCTCACGCCGACCGCTCAGGATGCCTTTATTCAGCAGATAGACGTCCCTGCCGACGCGATCATCGTAGAAACCGCCGGCCCGCTTGGACAAAGCTTTTACCAGGCGGACAAGGCCATAATGAACAACCAATGGGCTGTCCGTAACGGCGGCGTGATCGTCCTGTCGGCCCCTTGCGAGAACGGTATCGGACAGGACCACTTTGTAAAACTGCTCGTCCAGGCACCCACCGCCTCGGCAGCTAAGGACATAGTCAGCCGCCGCGGATACAGGCTGGGCGACCACAAGGCCGTTGGGATACGAATGCTGACCGATCCTAATTGCCGGGCCGTAAAGGTATTTGCGGTCAGCAAGGGCCTCTCGCAGGCCGACACAGTCGCACTAGGCATAACCAAGGCCATGAGTGTGGATCAGGCCCTTTCTGCTGCGAAAATCGACCCAACCCATCATCGCGTCTATCGAATCCTGAACGCGGGCAATCTTTGCGTCCTTGCAAAAGGCTCTTAGGAAAGCAAAAAAGAACGGCTCTTAGTAATATCAGGTGGTTATAAGCATTGGAAATTCGATATCCGACTTTTTACGAGATCATCAATATAGAACATCATAGAATATGATTACTTGGCCACGTGAGGTTCCTTAAAAAGGTGGCGTTTGATCTTGTTGGTAGAGGTCTTAGGGAGTTCTTCATCCATCAAAGTAAAGGACATTACTCTTTTGAAAGGGGCCAGTGTCTTGTTTGCCATTTTGACTATTTTGGACATGAGTTTGTGTACATCCTGATCGCTCAGGTGTCTTCCATGAGAGTGTACGCCAATGGACTCGTAGTCCGGAACTATCACTGCACGGACTTCTTGTCCGCTCTCTGTCTTGTGGCCATAGGCCATTGATTCCAGGACATAGGGACTCTGGTTGATCCCGTTCTCTATCTCCTCAGGGTAGATGTTTTTCCCGGCAGGAGTGACAATAATGTTCTTGGCCCTCCCGCAGATGTATAGATAGCCTTTTTCATCCTGATATCCCAGATCCCCGGTCTTCAGCCAGCCGTCTGAGTCCAGCACCTCTTGTGTGGCCTCAGGGGCTTTATAATATCCTTTCATTATCATTGGGCCTTTAAATGCAAGCTCCCCAACGCCTGTCTCGTCCGGTTCAAGTATCCTGACCTCAACACCGGAAAGTAATGTGCCTATGCTTTCATCCATGGGTTCATCCACTGTGAGGGTAAGCACGGGACTTGCCTCGGCAAGCCCATAGCCATGGAGCATCTTGATTCCCAGGAACCTGAATTCCCTGGGGATTTTTGGCATAAGCGGTGCGCCCCCGGCAACCAGAAAGCGAAGGGAATCGAGCCCAACCACTTCTCTGACATCTTTAAAAAAGGGAGTGCCCACGTTCTTTATGCCCAGCTTTTCACACACCTTGACTGCTTTCAGAAGTATGTGAGCTGCTTTTTCTGCAGCAGGTACACTTCTAATGGCCTCCTGGATTTCTTCCAGCATCTTTTGAAATAGAAAAGGGCAACCAAATATCACAGTGGCCCTGCTGGCCTTCAAATCCTCCAATATACTGCGGGACTTTAGACTCCGGGCAAAGGTGATTGTGCAACCGCTGTATATAGGCAGGAGAAAACCCGCAGTACACTCGAACGAGTGGACCATCGGCAGGATTGAGAGGAAGTGTTCCTGCTTAAATTCCATTGCATGATCGCAGGCAGTTATATCTGAAACTATATTGCCGTGGGTCAACGTGATGCCCTTGGGGCTGCCGGTAGTACCTGATGTGTAAATTATGGCGGCTACGTCCTCAGGGACCCTGTGTGGTAAAGGATCCTGCGCTTGTTGTCCTTTCCTGACGAGTTCTTCAAAGGGAATCGCATCCCCTGTGAGTCCGCTGGTGTCCAAGGTCAGGGCTATCACCTGTTTTGGTTTTGGAAAGCCCATGGAGGTGTCGAGCACGCAGTCCAGGAATTCGGGAGCCACAAAGGACATATCCACCTTGGCGTCAGCCATCAGGTGTAGTATCTGGTTTTCGCTTAACTGAGAGTCTATGGGCACACAGATCCCACCGGCAGAGGTGACGGCCAGATAGGCAATGGCCCATTCAGGAGAGTTTGCCCCTAGTATTGCGCAATTGGCGTTTTTCTTTAAACCATAAGCTATCAGCCCTCTGGCCAAGGATTCAACTTTATTGCCAAGTTCACCAAAGGTGATAACTCTGTCTCCCTGAGGTTCTTTTGCAATAAGTGCGGGCCGGCGTTCAAACTCGGCGGCCGAGCGCCTGACCATCTCAGGCAGGGTCATTACCCCCCTGTTATTTTGCATAGCTGCTGCCCCTAGCTGCGCGGAAATTAAGACATAATTGACCGGACAAGGTCACCGCGGCCGACTACTCCCACGATCTTTCCGTCCCGCATGACAGGGATGGTGCTTATCCGTTTTTCCGCCATGAGGCTGGCTACTTCGTCAATAGAAGTCTCATCATCCACTGTCACCACATCACGTGTGCAGATGTCCTCCACCGTGGTCCCTGCCATCTTCCTGAGTTCCTTGTCGAGTTTTTTCGGATTTTCCAGAAAGATGGCCGAATCCATAAAAAATATCACACTGGGAATGTGCAGCTTTTTGTTTTGGTCAATAAGATCCGCCTCTGTTACAATCCCCTCAAGGTTTCCGTCATCGTCCACCACAGGCACGCCGTTGATGCGGTGTTCAGAGAGCAGTTTGGCCAGATCAAGCACCGATGTGTCGGGATGAACTGTAATCACAGGTGATGTCATGATATCTTTTGCTTTGCGCATAAAAAAAACCTCACTGCCTTACCCATTTCACTTGGTAATGATCGCTTCCTCAACAATTACATTATACTTGTAGCCTGATCCAAAATCCTTGTCGGTGTAAACTGTGCCGCTGACAGTGATCACATCTCCAACCGAGGGCATGTCCTGGGATGTCACAACAAGGTCGTAATTCCCCTTTTTTTCATCCCCTGATCCATCCTGCAGATGGATCCAGTTCTTTCCCATGATTTTGGGCAGGACTTTCACGACCTTGCCCCGCACAAGTACTTTATTATTGCAGAGACCGGATTTTTTCTCGTAGATTTCGGCAATGGTGTATGCGTCCTGGCCGGTAGCCTTTTCAACTTTCACATCCCCAATCGGTGTGCTGACGCCCATTCCGCCACTTGCAGGGGCCTTCATCATCTCCATCGGGAGATCTCCCTGGGGCATTTCCACG
>JAIWFS010000108.1:0-4927 GCA_048631505.1 archaeon
TCCTTTACAGCCTCTTTATCAGGTATCTCGATCGGCTCGGATGTGTGTGAAAGAAAAAACGCATCCAGGATGACCATTGCCGGGAGCTTCAATTTTTCTGCAATCTTAAAGGCCATGATGGTTGTGTCCAGGACCTCCTGGTTTCCCTCACAGTAAAGCTGTATCCAACCGGTTTCACGCTGGGAAAGGGAGTCTGTCTGATCACTCCAGATATTCCAGGGGGCAGCAGGGGCCCTATTAACATTGGCCAGCACCACAGGGGTCCGGGCACCCGCGGCATAGTGAAGCATCTCATGCATTAGAAATAATCCCTGACCGCAAGTGGCAGTAAATGTTCTTACCCCTCCCATTGAGGCACCGATACAGGCAGCCATGGCAGAGTGTTCCGACTCCACACGTATATAATCGAAATCCCCAAGGCCTTCGGCCTGCATATCAGCCAGAGTCTCTATAATGGTCGTCTGGGGAGTTATGGGATAGGCAGCCACAACCTCAACACTTGAAAGCATGGCGCCGTAGGCAACAGCCTGGTTTCCAGTCAGGACTTTTCTCATTCCTTTACTCCATAAACTCCATTTTCATGGCCCCACGGGGGCATTCCTGAACACAGATTCCACAGCCCTTGCAGTAATCCAGATCCACAATGTAACCGTAGCTGTCCGGATCTTTCTTGATGGAAAAATCCGGACAAAAGATATAGCAATTGCCACACTCGGTGCATGAGCCGCAATTAAAACAGCGCCCAGCCTCATATACCGCTTCTTCCTCGGAAGGTGAAGAGACAACCTCCTTAAAGCTGCTTATTCTCTTGTCAGCTGAAACAATATGGGCTTCTGTCCTCGATCGATGATCGAAATAGAATGAATTCAGGCTATTATAGTCTGCCAACTCTGAAGCCTGGTTCGGGCCATCCTTATCTCTCTCCATCCCTTTAAGGAATCCATCAATGGCTGCCGCGGCTCTCCTGCCCGATCCAATGGCATGGGTGACTGTACGGGGGATATCAATTATGTCTCCACCCGCAAAAAACCCGGCCTTGTTGGTCCTTCCGAAATCATCAGCCCTTACCAGATTTCCGTAACAGATCAGAGAAGACGGTAGATCCTCGACCTTTAAGGATTCCCCAATGGCCAGGATCACTGTCTGACAATCCAGATCAAAGGTCTCACCCGTGGGTTCCGGACGTCTCCGGCCAGAGTTATCCACTGTGCCCAGGCTCATTTTTACAAGCCTGATCCCTGAGACATCCTCCTGACCGTATATCTCCCCTGGACCTGCCAGGAAAAGAAATTCAACCCCTTCTTCACTAGCCATCTCGACCTCTTCCGTGTGAGCCGGCATCTCCGATGGGCTTCTTCTGTATACGAGGGTGACATCTGCCCCAAGGCGCAGTGATACACGTGCGCAATCAATGGCGCTGTTTCCCCCACCGATCACTGCGACCTTCTTCATCGTGCCTGGATATTTCCCAAGATTCACTTCTCTTAAGAACTCCAGGGCATTGACCACCCCTTTTTTGCCCATGCCTTTGATTTCAAGATCGGCCTCCTGGTATGCGCCGATAGCGACAAAGACTGCATCAAATCCACTGTTAATCTTTTCCCAGGCAAGACCTTCCCCTATCTTCACTCCCATATTAAAGTCTATGCCCATATTTGATAGGCGGCCGATTTCGCCATCAAGGATCTCTTTCGGGAGACGGTAGGGCGGGATACCGTATCGCATCAGCCCCCCCGGGAGTTCGTTGGAATCAAACACGGTTACACCGTAGCCCATAAGCCGAAGATGATAGGCAGCAGTCAGACCGGCTGGCCCGGCTCCAACAATGGCAACTCTTTTATCTATTTCCGGGCATGTAAGTTCTATCTCAATGCTGTGGGCCAGGCCATAGTCACCAATGAAGCGCTCCACCATATTGATGGACACAGCATCATCATGCTCGGCCCGATTACATCTTGTCTCGCAGGAATGATAACAGACCCGACCCATGACCGCTGGAAAGGGATTTTCCTTCATAATAAGTCGCCAGGCATCTTCAAACCTCCCTTGAGCAGCAAGATACATGTAGCCTGCAATGTCCTCGCCAGCCGGGCACTGCTCATTACAGGGTGAAGCCCTGTGAATAAAAACAGGGCTTGCAAATCTCCAACTCCCGGTTTTGTTTACCAGGCTCGACGTGGTGGAGATACAGCATAATGGGGTTTTGACTTGGCGGTCAGTGTATTTCATTTTTGAATTAAAAGGCCACTACCTTACTCACAGACTGATATGCATCTTTGGCGGCCTCAGCATTGTTTTCCGCATGCACCGGGACTTCATCCTTTATGGCCTTGACCAGGTTATCCATGGTGACAATACCGAGCACTTTTGCTACAGCACCCAGTATGGCCGTATTAACTATGGGTGACTGAGAGCTTCCCAGATGGTGCTGAAAGGCGATCAGGCTGGCCTGCACCGTAGCCACCCTGAAACCCTCGAAGGTTTGCCTGTACTCTTCGGGCGGTTTGTTGCTGTTTATGAGAATAATTCCATCAGGCTTGAGCCCTCGCGTCACAGGGACCTGTTCAATAAGGATTTGATCCAGAATCACTAAGTAGTCCGGCTCATAGATCTCTGTTCTTAGTCTTATGGGGGCACTGTCCACCCTCAAAAAAGCGGTTACAGGCGCACCACGGCGTTCTACGCCAAATGCGGGAAACGACTGGGAGTACTTCCCGTCAAGGAACACGGCATTTGCCATTATCTTGGAGGCAACCACTGCCCCCTGCCCACCCCTCCCGTGAAAACGTACCTCAATCATAATTGTATTAATGACCTTTTTCTTTCTTGATTACCCTGATATCGGTTATTCTTGTTTCAGGATATTGACCCATTTCGTCCTTCTCCAGGTATTTCACCATATCCCAAAGGGTATTCAATGCAATGGAGACACCTACGAGGGCTTCCATCTCAACACCCGTCCTCGCCTGTGCCCTCACAAGACACCTCACCTCAATGGTTTCCTTTGACACCTCGAATGTCACCTTCACTGTATCAAGAGGGATCTGATGACAATGGGGAATCAGCAAATGGGTCTGCTTTGCCGCATTCATCGCAGCCACCTCCGCCACCAGCAGAGGATCTCCCTTTTTTATCTGATGGGTCCCAATCTTTTCTGTAGTGTCAGGAGAAAGGAAAATCCTTCCCCCCGCCTCTGCCTGGCGTCTGACTATGGCCTTTTCAGTAATATCCACCATACCCATGGTTCATCCTCCCCTAAAAAATCTCCTTTTTCCTGCCGGCCTCCTTTTTAATGCGATCCACAGCACTGGCAAGGGCAGGAAAAACATGCTCGCGGGTGTCTCCACCTATTGCCACTGCCATGATATCATCCCCTACCTTCAGTGTTCCTTCACTAACTTCAACCAGAACTTCAATAATACCTGTCATTTCCTTTATTTCACTAACTATATTATCAATTACGTTCCGGTCCGATCCGATCTCAATACCTGTCACTTTCCGCCCGTCAAGCGACGTCTCCCGCACCACTCCCAGATGACTTGCGATCATGCCCATCTTAGGGTAGTCAGGATGTTTCTTGATGGTTTGGATCATTCTGTTTATGTCCATTTTTAACTCCTTTATCTATAACACTTTGTTTAAAAGGTAACAGCTCAATATGCTGGGGCAGCATAAAAGGCTTACGCCCGCCTGCCATTGCCTGGCACTGGCGGGCAGGCCTAAATTCCTAACCCGGAGTTTACCCCACCGGGGCGTAGGCCCTATGGGCCGGAGGCCGTAAGGGTTTTATCCACAGGATATTGAGCAAATACCATCATCTGTTGCTCGTCAAGCTTAAAGAGATTGAACGTTTAAATCGGATAACCGGGTTATCGGCTAAATCTATAAAGAAAAGGAGGAAAAAGATGAAAAAATGGAATTGGATTGGTATGTTGGCTTGTGCCATGGTGTTGTCTATAGTTATTATTCCCGTTTCAATGGCAGAAAGGGGCGTCACTGATACGGAGATTCGCATCGGGCAGTGGGGACCACAAACAGGCCCTATGGCCGCCTGGGGAGCGGTAGCCCGTGGGACTGGCTGTTACTTTGACATGATCAATGAGGAAGGGGGGATCCATGGACGTAAAATCACCTACTTTTTAAGGGATGATGGCTATATGCCCCCCAGGACCAAGGCCGTTGCCAAGGAACTGACAGAGGGAAAGCAGGTCTTCGCATTTGCCTCTGGTGTGGGGACTGCAACAGGTATGGCACTTAAAAAATATCTCCATAACAAAAAAGTACCTTGGGTCGGTCCTGCTGCTGGGTCACCTCACTGGGCCTATCCTCCCTCAAAATATCTCTTTGGTACTTATCCCCTCTATTGTGATGAGGCAGCGGTTTTAGTGGATCATGCGGTTAATAAACTGGGTAAAAAAAGACTAGCTGTTTTCTACCTGAATGATGACTACGGCAAAGTTGGACTTATCGGAACTCAGATTGCTTTGGAAAAACTTGGCATGAAACTTGTAGAAGCCGTTTCCCATGAGGCATTAGACACCGATTTGAGCGCTCATTGCATGAAGCTTAAGGCCGCCAATCCCGATTGTGTACTTATGTGGCCTGGTCCCAAACATGGGGCTATACTCATTATGACAGCAGCTAAAATGGGCTTTAAACCCCAGTGGATGGTGACAAGCACACTGAGTGATACGCCATACATGTACAAGCTCACGAAAGGGCTTTTCAAGGATGTGATTTTCGTTTCCTTTGGTGAGCTTCCCGACTCCACGCATCCCCTCATGAAAAAATACAAGAAAGCACACGAGAAATTCGCACCTAAGGACCGATGGGGGATTTTCTTTTATGCTGGTATTCTTTTTGTGGAACCCATGGTGGAGGCCCTAAAGAAGTGTGGTAGGGATCTCACCGCAGAGAACTTTGTCAA
>JAIWFS010000109.1:0-4914 GCA_048631505.1 archaeon
AGCCTAAGCGGCACTTATAAGCACCACATATAATATTTTGTAGCACTGTTGGAAGCTGCAGGTCAAGGAATTTTCAATGTGTTGTGAAAAAGAGGGAAAAATAAATGTTTTGGCCCCTGGAGGAGTTAATTCACGCATATTTTGTGCGCACATGGCCAATAGCTACCTGTGAAAATCAGCTGGACGGGGATTAATGGAGGGTTGATTCCGATTCTTCGTATGGGGGCCAGCCGCCTGCCTGTGCGTGTCCGCACGCAGACAGGTCATCAAATTCCTCATAGACTACCGGCCCGCTGTCCCCAGGCTTTATTGTGTTGTCCTTTGTTTCAACCTGGGGGGCTTCGTTTGAAGTGCCTACGGACACACCCCGAATTACCCAGCGCAAGGGGGCGACCACTCTTACCCACAGATTCATGGGACCGGCAACAATGTCCATCTGGGAACTTCGGATGGACACAATATCCTCCAATCCATTTACACATTTCCGAACATTACATTTTAGCAATATCTTATGCCAGAGACAAAGCATAAATTTTATAATGAACGGGTCAATTTCCTTCAGTTTCATCCGTGGGGTTTGGCCTTTCTTCCGGCGAAACCTCCGGTACTTTCCAGATCAATTCCACGGTCTTGACCTTATAGCGGTCTGCCTTGAGAACACGCACTGTCAGGTCACCGCTTGTGAAGGTTTCTCCTTTTTCGGGAATCCTGCCGAGCCGGTAGAGGACATAGCCCCCCACGGTTTCAAAGCCCGCCTTGGTAATCTCAATCCCGGTTTCATTCTTTAGATCATCAATGTCCATCATTCCGTCCACATAAAAGCGGCCCGGCCCCTTTTCCAGGATTTCGGGTGTTGGATCTTCGTGTTCGTCGGCAAGTTCGCCGAATATCTCCTCTATGATATCTTCAAGTGTCACGATCCCGAAACATGCCCCGAATTCATTTACCACGACAGCCAGATTTTCGCGCGCTTGTTGCATTTCAACAAAAAGCTTATCGATCTGTTTCGTTTCAGGAACAAGACGAGCCGGTCTCATGTATGGACGGATGAACTCCTTTTTTTGCTGGTCGTAGAAAACATCAAAGACGTTCACAAGGCCTACAATCTGATCGATCCGCTCGCGGTAAATCGGGATTCGTGTATGGCCTTGTTCGCGCACAAGGTCGAGGAGTTCATCGGTGGATGCTGATTCTGGAAGTAGCGCCATTTCCGAAATAGGCACCATAACTTCGCGCACGATTGTCATAGCATAATTCAAGGTCGATTCAAGCATCTCCTGCTGGTGTTGTTGGAGCCTGCCTCCTTCGCCGGATTCTTCAACAATGAGCTTGATCTCCTCCCGAGTCGCCGCGTAGGCGGATTTGCCCCTGCTGCCAAAAAGGCGGAGCAGTCCGGTGGTAAAAAGGTTGGCTGGAGCGGCAATCGGAGCAAGCACCCAGGATAAAATTTTCCAGAAGACACAAGTTTTAACCAGCACTTGGTCGGCATGGTGCAGAAAATAGGCTTTTGGTACGATCTGGCTTATCACCAGGAGCAGGGAGGTCATCACGATAGTGGCCAGGATCGGTCCCATAGAGCCAAGTCTATGCTCAAGGTTCACTGTGGCGATGGCCCCGCTCGAAATGTAAAAGACGTTTGTTACGATAAGAATTACAGTCAGAATGCGCTCCTTCCGGTCGAGAAGGCTGAGTGCCCGAGTGGCGCTTCGCAGGCCTTCAGATGCCATATGCCGGAGTCTTATACGGCTTGCCGAAACCAGTGCAGTCTCGGAACCTTCAGCAAAGCCCGCACCCAGAACGCAAATAATGAGCAGGATGAGATCAAACGTCATTCCCTGCGGTCTCCTCATGTATTCGTTTTACGCGACAGCTAATGATCCGTCCTTTTTTGGATACGACCACTGTAAACAATGCGCCACCTCGCTCAATGGTCTGTTCAGGCACGGGAATTTCGCCGAATTCATTGCACAGATACCCGTTCAGGGTCACCGATTCTCCTTCAGGCAGGGTAAGTCCGCAGACTTCATTGACTTCTTCAACAGAGGCGCGGCACATCACCGACCACTCATCCTGCCCGAGTTGGCGGATAAGTTGTTCTGCCTTTTCGAATTCGTCATAGATTTCGCCGACAATCTCTTCCTCGAGATTCTCCATGGTCACAATGCCGGAGGTCACACCATACTCATCTACAATCACTGCCATGTTGAGGCGATTTTTTTGCATGTGACGAAAAACACGATGAATCCTGGCACCTTCGGGGAAAATGGCAACAGGATTAATTAGTTCGCGAAGCTGACGGTCGGTATTGAGAAAGAACTCTTTGGTACTTACAAAACCAACTATGTGGTCAAGGCTGCCTTCGCAGATCGGGATCCTGGAGTGGCGCGCTTCAAGCATTAATTGCTGCAGCTTGTCATGAGATATATCCATGGTGGCGGATATGACGTCCACGCGTGGTGTCATAATTTCCTCAGCCGTGGTCTCGGAAAAGCGAATAATATTGTGCGCAATGCGCCGTTCACTCGAGGTGATCGTATCCTCCCGGTCCGCCTCGTCGAATAATTCTTCCAGTTCGGATGGGCCCAGGACGTCGCCGGGTTTCTCCGGCACATTGAGAAGCCGTAAGATCGCACGGGCCAACCAATCAAATATGACAACTATCGGCCGGGAAACCCTGGAAAAAAAGTGAAGGGGTATGATGGAAGCCTCGGCAAGCCGTCTGGCATGGTTTACTGCAATAGTCTTCGGAATGATCTCCCCGATGAAAAGCACAAGAAGCGAATCCACGACAATGGCGGTAGAGAGACTATGGGTCGGAATCAGCCTTGCGAAAAGGAGGGTGGCGGTTACCGACGTGGCCACATTGACAAGGGTGTTTCCGAAAAGGATGGTTGAAAGCAGCTCCCGTGGGCGCTGCAATGCATTGACAATGAGCCTTGCTCTCCTTGACTTTATCTTTCCAAGACGGCGGCGTTCAATGCGATCCAGGCAAAAAAAAGCGGTTTCCGTTGCAGAAAAGCAAGCTGAACAGACGAGCAAAACGGCCAGAAGTCCTATCAGAAATTCAGTACCCGACAAAAAATCGTTAAACAGTGGTTTCAAGCATAACTCCTAAGTAAAGAATCCTGGCCCTGAGGACCATGATTTCAAAATTAGAATACAAGCTGTAGTTCCTCAGCCCAGTCCTCCTGTTTATGGTTTTCAGTGGGACTGGGCTGAAGCTGTCTCTCTTTTCTTCTATTCAGCTGCTTTATGTCCGTAAAGCCTTATCTTGATCTGCCCCCCGATTGTCTCAATGAACGACAAATACAGGGAGGAACAAAGGCCTATCAAAAACAGGGCTACAAGGATCTTTGCCAGATTACTCTGGTACAGGGCCTTCCTTATTATATAACCGATCCCATTAGTTGCAGCCAGAAATTCAGCTATTATGGTGCCGACCAGGGCCATTGTCCCGCTTCCTACTATTACGGTTGTGATCTTGTCCAGGTTTTCAAAGGTCCTTATGGAAAGTTCCAACCTCCAGTTGATCCTGCCTGTTATCCTGAAAAAGTGCTCGACCTCTTCCACAGGCTTTGCGAATATACCTATGAAACTCAGAAGCAAAGGGAAGTAACATATCATTGCCGCTATGAGGAGCCTGGATGCCAATCCATCACCCAGGAACAGGAATATTATGGGTGCAACCGCCACTATGGGATATGCCTGGAGGTTATAGGCCGCTGTGCGCGTGAGGTTGCCGGGCCAGGTACTCAATCGGCCCACGAGCCCGACTACCGTTGCAAGTACAATGGCAAGCATATGTCCTGCTATTGCAACAGCCAGGGTATCCAGTACTGCTTTTACGTATAGCAGGCCATTCTGACCAGCCACCTGTAACACTTCCAAAGGCGGCGGTATCAGGTAGTCAGAAAAACCGTATACTATCTTTATGCCCCATAGCAGGCCTAAAGCCATTGCATAAATCGATATAAATTGAAACAGGCGCTTCAGGGTTCTCACGGCCGGGGCTCACTGGTGCTTGCTGCGGATCTGAGGATTGCGTAGACTCGTTCTTGCACCAGCTCTTCTGGGGTCTCCATGCCCTCTTGCCGGTCGAGGCCGGTTATTTTATGGATTTTATTAGTGCCGGCTGTGGAGCCGTGGGGAAGGACATGGATAGTCTGTGAAAAACGGGCTACTTCAAGGGCATTATGGGATATATAGATAAATGTCTTTTGAGGAAACAGGGTTTTTAATCTTTCAAGGATGTGGTTCCGTGTGGGCTCATCCACATTGGCGAGCACTTCATCAGCTATCAGCAGATCAAATTCCTGGACCAGATACCTGGCAAGATTTATTCTGTTTTTCTGTCCCATGGACAGCCCTGAAAAGCGGCTTTCCAGATGGGCCTCCATTCCATAATCCTTTAATATAGTAGTAAGGAGTGAGGTCTTGGAGGCCGGGGTCACAGACCTGAGATGTGCGCCGACCGTATTCCATCCCGGTATGCGTTCTGCATTGTGGGTGTATAGGACGCGCCTGGCATTCGGGATATCAATGTCACCTTGCATTGGGGAAAGTTCCCCACTGATAAGCCTTGCCAGTGTGCTCTTTCCCGTTCCTGAAAGCCCGAACAGGGCAAAAAAACCAGGTCCTTCTATTGACCAGTCAAGATTACTGAAGACAGGAAAATCTGCCCCAGGGTAAGTGTAGTGGAGATTACTGCAGGCAATGTGCATTTAAATCATTACCTGATTCCGCTGAAAAAATCCAATCTGCGGCGTTGCTTCAATTTTCCAGTCACTGCGACGTACGATAAGTACGTCTCATTCCTGGAAAATTTTGCGCCTTGCATCTCGGGCTTTTTGAGCGGAATCATGTTTCGGGCTTTTTGCAGTGTAATAATGAATACAATTGTAGTTGTCTCTCAAT
>JAIWFS010000110.1:0-4874 GCA_048631505.1 archaeon
AAGGGGGTCGTCTTTAAGCAGACCGTAGTCCTCTTCAAAGGGTGCTGTAAAGGGATGATGCAGCGCCTGAAATCTTTTTCCTGTTTCGTCATATTCCAAAAGTGGAAATTGAGTAATCCACACAAAGTTGAATACACTCTCGTCTATCAAGCCGAGTTTCTTGCCAAGCAGGTTTCTCAGCTACCCAAGGGCTTCGTTTGCGATTTTGGGCTGGTCTGCCACAAAAAATACAAGATCGCCTGGTTCCATTTCAATTCGCCGGGCAAGGGCGGCTTTTTCATCATCTGTAAAAAATTTTGCAATGGGTGACTGCCATTCATTCTCACGGACTTTTATCCAGGCAAGCCCCTTTGCCCTGTAAACAGCAACGAATTCAGTTAAATCATCAATTTCTTTCCGGGAAAAATTGATGCATCCTTTTGCATTAAGGGCTTTGACGATACCGCCCTTTTTCACAACACTGGAAAAGAGTTTGAATCCGGTGTCTTTAACTATGTCCGAAATATCTTTTAGTTCAAGATCAAATCTGGTATCAGGCTTGTCCAGACCATAGCGGCCAACAGCCTCGTCATAAGTCAGCCGCAAAAAGGGCGGTTTAAGATCTATATCCAGCACGTCCTTAAAAAGGGCTTCCATCATTCCTTCGGAAACCGCCATGATATCGTCTTCGCCCACAAAGGACATTTCCATATCAATCTGTGTAAACTCCGGCTGGCGGTCCGCCCGCAGATCTTCATCCCTGAAACATCGAACGATCTGGTAATAACGGTCAAACCCTGATATCATCAGAAGCTGCTTGAATATCTGGGGAGACTGGGGCAGGGCATAAAACTGTCCCGGGTTTACCCTGCTTGGCACAAGATAATCTCTGGCCCCTTCAGGAGTACTTCGCGTCAAGACAGGTGTTTCTATTTCAAGAAATCCTGAGTTGTTCAGATAATTTCTCAATGAGGCTGATGCGTTGTGCCTTAAAATAATATTGTCTTGGAGTCTGGGTCGGCGCAGATCAAGATGCCGGTATTTGAGACGGATCGTTTCTGACACGTCAACCTTATCTTCGATTAGAAAAGGAGGGGTTTGGGCAGCGTTTAAGATTTTAAGTTGGGTAACAAGAACCTCGATTTCACCGGTTTTAAGTTTTGGGTTGATCATCCCTTCCGGCCTGTTGTCAACCTTTCCCCGCACTCCCAGTACATATTCACTTCGAATTACATGGGCTTTGTCATGAACCTTTTTATCTACATCAGGATTAAATACAACCTGTGTAATACCTTCCCGGTCACGCAAATCTATAAATATAACTCCGCCGTGATCCCTCCTGCGTTGTACCCAACCCATGAGTACCACTTCTTTGCCTACATCATCAGCCTCTAATTCGCAGCAGGTGTGAGTCCTTCTCATTTCTCCAAGTGTATCCGACAATTAATTAACTCCTTTTTTATTTTATAACCGTTCCCAGTTCAAAGGCTCAAAGTTCAAGGTTAAACTTATTTACAGACCTCGTTATTCACCTTACAAAAATGACCGGAGACCTTGATATACCACGGAAACGCAAAAAAATTGGACACCCGGTCAGTCTGGGTTATAAGGTTCAGGGTTCTCGGTTCAAGGTTAAGTGCTTCGCGCTTTTTCACTTACCAATTGATTCCATTGGGTTAATGTGATGGCGGATAACCTCTGAATCGTTGAACCCTGAACCGTAAACGGTTACCAACTCGTGAACTCGTTTCATCTCTTCCAAATTTCTAATTTCAAATTTCTAATTTTAAGCCTTCCTGCCGGCACGGAGTAGTATCTCCCTTGATTTTATCCAAGGCATGTTTAAGCACTGGAAGTATCACCTCCATTCCCTGGGCCACGGCCAAAGGGCTGCCTGGCAAATTGATAATAAGTGTTTTGCCCCGCACTCCGGCAATCCCTCTTGAGAGCATGGCCCTTGGTGTGGAATCAAGGCCCTTGATGCGGATGGCCTCCGCGATCCCGGGAACCTCCCGCTCTATTACGGACTTTGTAGCTTCAGGTGTGATATCCCTGGGAGACAATCCCGTGCCACCTGTTGTAACTATGATATCTACAGAAGTTCTATCTATCCATGTGATCAATATGTCTCTGACATCTGGTACTTCGTCAGGGACTGTCTTGTGTAGGAGCACATTGTAACCATGCTGTTCGAGCAGGTGACGGATTACAGGCCCGGATTCATCGCTCGCATCTCCCCTGTCAGCGCTGTCACTCACAGTGAGAACACCGGCAGTATACACTGGTTGTCCTTCTAAGCCTTTTTTTCTTTTGCCTGGGAAATGATCTTTTCAGTTAGATTCGGTGGCACTTCTTCGTAGTGAGATTGCTCCATGGTAAATGTTCCCCGGCCGGCGGTCATGGCATTAAGATCCAGCATATAGCGTTGCACCTCTGCCAGAGGAACAAGTGTTACAATGGCCTGTCCACCTTGGCCTGGTTCCATGCCCATAACCTTGCCCCGTCTGCTGTTTATGTCACCGATTATATCTCCAACAGCGTCATCAGGCACGGTTATGGTAAGTTTCACAATGGGTTCGAGCAGGGTAGGCCTGGCCTCCAGCATGCCTTTCTTGAAGCAATTGATGGATGCTATCTTGAAAGCTATTTCAGAGGAATCAACCTCGTGGGATTTACCGTCATAGAAGCGCACCTTTACATCAACAACCGGGTATCCGGCAAGTGGTCCGGTCCCTGTGGCCTCCCTTAGTCCCTTCTCCACTCCAGGAACGAAATTTCTTGGGACATTCATTCCCACAAGTGCCTGTTCAAATTCAAAACCCTTACCCCTTGGGAGTGGTGAGATGTCAAAGTGGACCTCTGCAAACTGCCCTGCTCCGCCGGACTGCTTTTTATGTCGATAAATAACGGCCTTTTTCAATGTCTTTATGGTTTCATGATAGGGGATACGCGGAATAGCAAGGTCCACCTGCACGCCGAACTTCCTTGCCATCTTTTCCACAGTGGCATCTATGTGAATCTGCCCGCTTCCTGAGAGCAGGAGTTCCTTTGTCTGTTGATCGCGCTTCACATCAATTGTGGGATCTTCCTCCTGGAGTCGTGCGAGGGACTGGGTTATCTTCTCCTCATCTCCTCGACTCCTGGGCTTGAGGGCATAGGTCAGGACCGGCGAGGGAAGAGCCACAAATGGATAGGTTACCGCATTCGCAGGATCACAAAGGGTGTCACCAGTGGCTGTTTCCTTTAGCTTTGCTATTGCTACTATCTCACCGGGTCCAGCCTCTTCCAAAGGCTTTTGTGTTTTACCTTCAAGGGCAAATATCTGACCATAACGCTCAGTTTTTTCTTTGTTGGAGTTATAGAGCGAGCTGTCAGGTTTTAGCGTGCCGGAATAGACCCGGATAATGGAAAGACGCCCTGTATAGGGATCTGTAAGGGTCTTAAAGACAAGGCCGGATACCGGGGCGTCAGGAGACGGATCCCGTGCTGTCTCATCCCCACTTTTGGGATCAGTGCCGGAAACACTCCCAAGCTCATCAGGCGAAGGCAGAAACTGTACAATTAAGTCAAGTAAGGTGCTGCCGGCCATGTTTTTTAAGGCGGAACAGCAGCACACCGGGATAAAACCGCCGCTCATTATGCCTTGTTTCAGGCCGGAAACGATCTCATCAGGAGTAAGTTCTTCGCCTTCCAAAAATTTTTCCAGCAGCACATCATCAGATTCTGCGGCAAACTCGATCAAATTGCTTCTCGAATTTTCAACTTCGTCCTGCAGATCAGCCGGGATATCAACAGGGTTGGCATTGCCGCTTCCATCATTACTGAACTCAAAGGCCTTCATTTGTATGAGATCTACAATACCCCTAAAATCCTCCCGTTCCCCCAGCGGCAGAGAAACCGGAACCAGTCTCAGGTCCAGGGCTTCCTTTATTGCATCCACGGCCTTTTGGAAGTCTGCTCTCTCTTTATCCATTTTGTTGACACACATAATGACAGGAAGGCCTGAGTCTTTGATAATGGACCATACCTTCTGTGTCTGTGGTTTTACCGGATTTACAGCATCTACCACGAACAATACATTGTCAGCCGCCCTGATGGCCGTCTTGGCTTCAGCGAGGAAGTTGTCATCCCCAGGTGCGTCCATAAGGTAGACTTCGGCCTTTTTCCAGGTCAGGTGATGAAACGCTGTGCTAACGGACATGTTGCGTTTGACCTCTTCCGGCTCAAAGTCCAATACTGAGGATCCGTCATCGACCTTGCCCATGCGCGAAGTCGCCTTGGCAGTGAAAAGCATGGCCTCTGCCAGAGAAGTCTTGCCGCTCCCACTTTGGGCGACCAGAACGAAATTTCTGATGTTGCTGACGTCCATAGATGCTAATCCCTTCCTTTTATAGATTTATGTTTAACCGTTCACAGGTTCAATTGTCGAAACTGGAAATTAGAAATTAGAAATTAGGTAACGCATCTACATCTTTTTGTTTTTTCCAATTTCAAGTTTCAAGTTTCCAATCAACTTTTCCCAGTACCCCACCTCATATAGTCTTTCATAAGATAGGCAGACTCTTCCCGTTCGATTTTGACTGCGCACACCTTGAATTCAGGTGTCTTGGTGATCGGGTCCAGGGCCCTGCTGGTCAAGATATTTGTCCTTGTCTCAGCAAAATTGAATGTCATGCAAACAACACCGGCAGGTACAATTTCCGTTATCTTTGTCTTGGCCTTTATGCTCCCTCTTCTTGAGGTCACTTTTATGACTTCTCCGTCCTGGATCTCCAGAGTAGCTGCATCAGCCGGATGTATCTCAACATGCTCCTCGCTCCTCAGCTCATCAAAGCCTTCTGCCTTATGTGTCATGACTGCGTGATAATGGAAGGCGCACCGCCTGGTGACAAGGA
>JAIWFS010000111.1:0-4846 GCA_048631505.1 archaeon
TGGGTTAAGCGGTTATAGTCATCACTTTTGTTGGGTTCGCCTGACTTAATAGAACCTCAACGCGCTGATATCACCGCAAAATTAGCGAACCCAACAAAATTAGTTGCAACCGACGGCTTAACCTAACCTACAATTTGTCGTTTAGGGTAGCGAAGTGGATAGCCCATATCTATAATATAGAAGCGTTTTGTAATTTTTGTTAATTCTGTTAAAATAATAGTCATCTCATGACCATTTATTGCCCGACAGATCCTCCTGAACTTGCCACGGTTATGGCCAGAATACGCGAGAAGCGGGAGGATTATGAAAGATACGGTTTTACCCATATCCAGGGTAGGACACTTAGGGCCTTTTTCGATCTGGCCCAGGAATTCGAGACCCTGGAGAATTTTTACAGGGTGTGTGTCTTTGTCCCCAAGGAGTTCATGGGGTTTGATTCCTGCCTTTATCTGGTCGATCCGGATACCAGAAAGCTCCATATTGCCTGCGATTCCATCAAAGGACTGAAGGTCTGCGGCATGGATCCTCCTGAGGATATCAGGATCAGCGAGTCTGCCTATGAGACAGGAGATACGCTTGTATCACCTATCAGGGGTAACTGGAGGCTGTTAAACACGAAACCTTTAGCACAGGCAGAAGAAATTATAGGCTTGTTTGCAGTTTCCCCTCTATCTAAGTTTAGAGAGAATGACAGGCTTTTTTTTGAAAAGTATGCAAACAGAATAGGATACAATCTGCATTACAAGTTGATTTCAGTACAGAATGAAAGGCATATCAAGTTCATCAATACGCTTGTAGCAGACATCGAGCACAATGTCCTGGTGCCCAACATGATGTACAGGCTCTTTCTGAATAACCTCAGAAAAAAAATCCAGGAGCTTGAAGATATTGAAAAGGACTTTGGAAAAAGGATAGAAGTTGGGATCAGAAAAGAGTGCGTTGAGACATGCCATCTGGAGCAGATACAGGGTAGCTTGGCCGACTTGTCGAAAGACCTTTTGGGGCAATATGAAGAAATTGATAAACACTATCAGAATACCAGTCTTTTTCTTGAGAGCCTGCTCAGACGGGATCACTTTGAGAAGGGATATCTTGTGCTGCGGCGCAAGATGTGTCGCTTCAGGAAAGAGGTTTTAGACCCACAACTTGAGCGTTACAAACAACGGCTTGAACGTAGGGGCATACGTATAGACTATCATCTTGGCGGGATGCCTGACGAAGATATCCCCTTGGCAGTGGATGTAGGGCTTATTTCCCAGGTCTATGCAAACCTGTTTTCCAACGCGGAGAAATACTGCCGGGAGGTAATTAACGAACACGGAGAACCAGTCAAATTTATGTCCTACGGACAGGAGGTAATACAAGACTTTTTCGGCCATGGAAAGCCGGGAATCAAATTTAACGTCTATACAACCGGGCCGCACATCCCTTCAGAGGAAGCTTCCCGCATCTTTGACGAGGGTTTTCGCGGGACCGGTTCTGAAAACAAGCAGGGTGTCGGTCATGGATTACACTTTGTGAAAAAGGTCGTTGAAGTCCATGGCGGCATTGTCGGCTACGAAGCAACCAACCTTGGTAACAACCTTTTCTTTGCCCTTCCCCTCCAGTACACCATTAAAGAAATCATGGACCTCCCCCTGGTTGCTGAACTCGGAATTTCCTGAACCTTATGACAATGTCAACCGACCTCCCAGACCCAAAAGGGGTTTTTGTTGACTTTAAGCGTGAACTCAATCCGGAACAGCTCAGGGCAGTAGAGATCATGAACGGCCCGGTTTTGGTGATAGCCGGTGCCGGAAGCGGCAAGACCCGTACTCTGGTTTACAGAGTTGCCCGGCTTATCCAGGAAGGAGTGAAGCCGGACAAAATCCTGCTTCTGACTTTTACCAGAAAGGCTGCCTCCACCATGCTGGCCAGGGCATCCCGGATCGTAGGGCCCCGATGTCAGCAGGTAACAGGAGGCACTTTCCACGGATTCGCCCATAGAATGTTAAGGCGCTATGGGCACCTGATCGGCTATCCCAGCAATTTCACAATACTGGACAGGACGGATATGCTGGACCTCCTGCACCTCCTGGCCCGTCAGTTAGAACTCACAGGGCCTGGAAAGCGGTTTCCCCGGAAATCAACTTTGGCTTCAATTGTGAGCAAGACGGAGAACTGCGGAGGATCTGTATCCAAGGTGATTGAGCAGGGCTATCCGCACCTCCTGGGGGAACTGCCCGGATTGGAAAAACTTATCCCGGTCTATCGCAAATACAAAAAAGTCCACGCACTCATGGATTACGACGACTTGCTCCTCAGGTGGAGAGATGTGCTGAAAGAACATGCCCAGGTCAGAGAATCCATGGGTTCCTGGTTCCAATACATAATGGTGGATGAATATCAGGATACAAATGCCACCCAGGCGGAGATCGTGCACCTTATGGCTTGCGGTCATGACAATGTAATGGTCGTTGGAGATGATGCCCAGTCCATCTATTCCTTCAGGGGGGCAAATTTCAAGAATATTATGAACTTCCCCGATATGTTTTCCAGGACTCAGATAATAAAACTTGAGAGGAACTACCGTAGCACCCAGCCCAACCTGGACTGTACCAACGCCATAATTGCCAATGCCAAGGAAAAATTTACAAAACGACTGACGGCACAGAGAAAGGGAGGAAATCCACCATACCTGTACACAGCCAAGGAAGAGGTAGACCAGGCAAAATTTGTTGCCGACCGTATCCAGGAATTATTGAAAGATGGGTTTAAACCCTCTGATATCGCCGTGCTTTTCAGGGCCGGTTTTCATTCCTTTCACCTTGAGACCGAATTAAGCAGCCGCGGAATAACCTTTGTCAAACGTGGGGGTTTGCGTCTCATTGAGGCTGCCCATATCAAGGACCTTCTCTCCCTTCTTCGCCTTCTTATAAACCCGCTGGACCGGCTGAGTTGGGGCAGGATCCTCCTATTAATCGAACGTCTTGGCCTAAAGAGCGTAGAGAAAATTTTCTCTCAATTGATTAAAAGCGAAGATCCCCTGGAATGTCTTTCAACTTATAAAACCAAGGCGGCTTGGGGAGAAACAGTAAGGGGACTCGGCAGTCTATTAAAAAGACTCCATGACATGCCGACGGACCTTCCTGATCTGCTTTTACAGCTCGAGACCTGGTATCGCCCACATCTGGAAAAAATCCATCATGAAGATTATCCCAAACGTCTGCGGGAACTGGCGCACCTGAGAGGATTGTCAGCCCGGTACGACGACGCGGTGTCTATGCTCGCTGATCTGGCCCTGGACCCACCGGATCAAGAAGAGATGGAAAAAGAAAAAGAACGGCTGATCCTTTCCACCATGCACTCGGCCAAGGGACTTGAGTGGAAGGCAGTCTTGATCTTGTCACTGGCAGAGGGACGCTTTCCGTCGCCTGCGGCTTCCTTTCGCACCAAGGAAATAGAAGAAGAACGCAGGCTCTTTTATGTAGCCGCAACCAGGGCCAAAGACTTTCTGTGTTTTTGTTACCCTGCCTTTATAAGCGTCTCAGGTACAGGCTTGCTCCCTGCCAGGCCATCACGGTTCCTGGAGGAAATACCTGCCGATCTTTTACAGTTCTGGAAAGAGGAAATAGAAACTGATGAAAAAATTTATCAAAAAAGCCGCCAATACATGCCGGGTGTCACCAAGCCGTCTTCAAAGCCTTCAGAACACATCCAAAATATAGACTTCCAAAGCAGCCCGGGGTCTGATCAAACCGGTTCCGGTATCTTTTCACCGGGGAAAAGGGTCAGGCACCCGATCTTTGGACCGGGAAGGGTGATCAGGGACATTGGTCCAAAGAAGATACAGGTGCTTTTTGACGTTGCCGGCGAAAAGACCCTGCACCTTGATTATGCCAAGCTCAGTGTTATTGAGAGCTAATCAGGAAGGTAAATAATAAAAAGGGCGAGGTAAGATTACTCATCCTCGCCCTTTTGAGCAGTGCTGATTATCTAAGGGGCGATAATCATTGTGCCGTCTTCCGCACTTGTGGATATGTGGAACTGGTCTAGGAAGGTCATGCCGAGTAGTGCAGTGGACTGGCCTTCTGAGAGATAGACTTCAACATTTTGCCTGGATAGACGCCCCTCAATTTCAATATCAACATAGCATTTATATGCTGTGATGGTGCCGCCTACTCCTCCTAACAGCACAGGCGTCTGATCACATCTACTGTTGAGTCCACCGGTCTCATTATCGACCAAACCCATATAAAAGGCATCAGCCAGATCAAGGAGTACGGCAAAAGCCCCTGTGTCCACTATAAACGGAATGGCACATCCATTTACAGTGCCATT
The DNA here is from genome assembly GCA_048631505.1 of archaeon. GTDB lineage: Bacteria > Desulfobacterota > Dissulfuribacteria > Dissulfuribacterales > UBA3076 > UBA3076. The sequence goes on from JAIWFS010000111.1 coordinate 4,321, forward strand.
TACCCGATAACAGTTACAATCCGGATCAAGCGGTATGGTGACGCCCTGTTGTACTGCACTGAATGCCTGAGGGGTAAACCATATTTCCTCTCCCGCGACCCGATAGCGCCAAAAACCTTGCATGCTACCCTGACTGAGGTTCGTGATTTGATACCAGTACTCAAGATTTTGGTTTAACCTCGGACTCCACTCTGTAATATGGAGGTCATAACCAGATACTGAGCTTGAATTTACAACTACTATCCTGGACCCGTCAATTGATGCAGGACCGGGTATGACGTCCGAGGGATTGACATAGTTGATGTTATTGTCAGGATCCCACCAGCCAAGCCATACATTTCTCCAAGCGCCTTCAAGCTGACCACGAGATTCATATAGTATCAGTGGATTGGAATAAGTAAACGTTTCTCCCCAGAACTCATCAGTAACGGTCCAGGTTCCTGTAAGGGGCACTACGTGCAGGGTGTATTTCAAGAGCCGGGTCATACCCCAATCCTGTCCGGGCTTGGGAGTGCCCGTCAGGCCA
>JAIWFS010000112.1:0-4787 GCA_048631505.1 archaeon
CTCTGAAGGAATTCCTCTGCTGCTCTTTCCAGGGCCTGAGACGGGGTGTCACGGTTGCAGCCTATTCCCAGGGCAAATATCCTGGGATACAGGTGAAGAATCGGTTTAACTTCCGGAATTAAGTATGGAGAGATGATCAACCGGGCCTTGCCTGGATCGTAAACCTCAATAAGACCCGCAGGCAGAGAGTGTACCTGGCAATCAGTGTATGTCTTGAGGCTTCCGGAGGCTACCAGGGCGGCAGATGCCTTTTTCAGAGCAGCACGGTCATCAGGGACCAGGTCCTGAACCCTGGCCCACATATCGAGTGCCACCAAACCCAGCGTATCAGACGCTGTGGTAATAACCGCCTGTCCTCCTGCCTTTAGCGCCAGCATCCTGGCCAGTTCATTGGCGCCTCCAAGATGACCGGACAAAAGACTTACTGCGTGATGTCCTGCCTCATCCATAACGATAACCGCCGGATCATCCAGTTTGCTTTTAAGCAATGGAGCTATGGCCCTGATCACTATTCCCGCTGCCATTATAAAGACAAACCCCGTGCCTCTCTGCCAGAATTTTTTTATAAGTTGGTCCCCAACCAGTTCGCTGTAGGAATAAATCAATACATCCTTATTGGAAAGCAATTCAGAAAGGCGGTGGGCCAGGGCCCTGCCTCCAGGAGTTAGATATACAAAAATTATTCTTTGAGGGATTGCCTTATTGTTTGCAGAGGAGTAGCAATCAAGAGGAGATTCGGAGGAGGCATCGACCTTTGAATGGCTCAGGCCCCTTCTGTATCCATGAGAGAACTCCGGATCATAGAGAAGGGAGCGCTTTCCATGCAGGTACTCAGGCTCAGACAGGACCTTTCCCACTAATATTATGGCAGTTTTTGAAATGCCTGCCTGCTCAACCTTTATCGCAATATTTTCAAGCTCTCCACGTACAACACGTTGAGTCGGCCAACTTACCTTTTCTATCACCACCACAGGTGTATCCGAAGAGTATCCGCCTGCCAGCAGGGCCTGCTGAACCAGCCTTATATGGCCCACGCTCAGATAAAGAACCAGCGTGGCCTGGATCTTGGCAAGGCGCGATAATTCCTCAGATGGAGGCACAGGGGTCCGGCCGCCTATCCTGGAGAAAATGACAGTCTGCGTAATCCCGGGAATTGTCAGCTCCTGGCCCAGGACAGCGGCAGCGGCAAACCCGGCTGTGACGCCCGGGACGACTTCAAAGGGTATGGTTTCATTTCGCAAGCATTCTATTTGTTCCTGGATGGCGCTATAGATGGCTGGGTCCCCTGTGTGGAGTCGTACTACCCGTCTGCCTGATTTTGCTGCAGAGACCATGATGGAAATGACTTGCTCCAGGGTCATTCCGGCAGAGTTATATATCAGTGCGGAGAGGTGGATGATCAAGTCCTTGGGGACCAGGGAACCTGTGTAGATGACTACGTCCGCCTCCTGGAGGAGCTGATGCCCTTTTAGGGTGATAAGGGCGGTATCTCCGGGGCCCGCTCCCACAAAGGCTATAGGCATGGCCTCAGTCTCGCATCTCGTTGTTGTCAGATTTATCTTGCTCATGATTCGTTTTATAGGTAATTAGCTGAGGTGGTTGCAATAAAATTTGTCTTAATTGTAGCATATCAGCACAAACACAAAATAAACACAAAATAAACTTATTCACAGCACTTGCCGTGCGGGTTTCAGCAGAGAAAATGGTCTTCCCAAAAGTGCTGATGTCCATAGTGAAGGAGGCTTCATGATGTTGCAACGCATATTGCTGGTGAGTGTTACAAGTTTTCTGGTAATTTTTTTCTTGAGCAACCCTGCCTCAGCTCAAGAGAACAATGAGGATATCCTGGCAGGGGCAAAGGTCCTGACATTGCAGAGTGCCGTTGCAAGAGGCATCCAATATAATTTGGATCTGCAGGTAGAAGAACTCAATATCCCAATCAGCCAGGAAAACGTGACTGTCGAAAAGGCGGAGTTTGATCCGGTGATTGAAATGGGGATATCATCTCTTGAAGAAAAAATTCCTACGGCCATAGCTTTTTCCGACGACGACTTCGATAAGTACCGGGAGACAGGTGGTGATATCGGCATCCGCAAAAAGTTCCAATTCGGCCTTGAGTCAAAGCTATCCTTTGAAACCAACCGTTCCATGAACAACTCTTCTGTAGACGCATTGCGTCCACAATATCGAAATATCCTGCTTTTGAATTTTACCCAACCGCTCCTTCGGGATTTCGGAACTGATGTCAATACAGCGAAGCTTCGGATGAACCAAAATCTGGCAAGTCAAACCACTGAAGGATATATGGATCGGGCCCAGCGGATCGGTGAGGAGATTGAACTCATCTATTACGATCTCGCGGAGGCCCAGGAGATTCTCCGCTATCGCATCGAATCCAGGGAACTGGCCCGGAATCTTCTCGAAGGGAACAAGGAAAAATTTGCAGCAGGCGTTGTTCCTGTCACTGAAGTACAGGAGGCAGAGACCGCTATGGTGTCCCGGGACGAGCAAGTGATTTTTGCCAGACAACAGGTAGAAACTCTTGCTAACCAATTAAGAGACCTTCTGGGAATACGTCCAGTGGATACACTCTATAAGGAACCTTTCGTAACAGAAGAGATCCCAGGGAAAAAGCAGACCTTTCCCGATTTGGAACAGACGTTGGCTATTGCTTTGGAAAAGCGTCCTGATATCCAGAAGCAGCGCATTGCAATTGCCAATCAGAACATAAAGCTGGAATACTACGCCAATCAGAAGCTCCCTCGTCTGGACCTGGAGGCAACCTTAGGGGCCAACGGCCTGTCTGGTGGAGAGCGAACCGTATCCTTTGCTGGTGATACAGCATCAAGTTCCCATGAAGGGGATTACATGGATTCCCTTTCACGAATGTCTGAGGCGGACGGACATGAGTGGTATGCAGGGCTTCGCTTTTCCTATCCATTGGGCAATCGCGCTTCACAGGCACGCTATCGCCGTGCCGGCATGGAAAAACGCCAGGCGGTATATAGGCTTAAACGCCTGGAAGAAACTACGGAGAAAGAGGTTAAGAACTCTTTGGTGACTGTTAATCGAAGCCTTGAGCGGATCTGTGTTGCAGAGCGTACGGAGGAATTGGCCGAAATTACTTTGGCACAGGAGATGGAGCGTCTTAAAGAAGGGCTTTCCGATACCTTTCGTGTCCTGATTTTTCAGAACAGCGTTATTCAAGCACGAATTCGAAAGACCAGTGCCATTGTGGATTTTAACCAGGGTCTGGCAAATCTCTACCGCGCCATGGGGACCAACCTGAAGCGCCATGATATCATTGCAGACAAGCCTCTATCCTGATACTGCCCCAGCCATCGCGAAGATGGGGAGATACATGGCAACGATTATGGAACCTACGGTACCACCGAGGAATACTATCATGAAGGGCTCAATCATGGTGGTCAAGGCATCGACTGCTGTTTCCACTTCCTCGTCATAGAAATCCGCTATTTTGTTCAGCATCTGGTCCAGCGCGCCTGTAGTTTCACCCACCGACACCATCTGCACTACCATGGCGGGGAAGATCCCGCTTTCACCAAGCGGCTGCGCAATTGTCCGCCCCTCACTGATGCTGGAGCGCACGTTGTATATGGCTTCTTCCACCATCTTGTTGCCGGCAGTTCCGGCAGCGACATTCAATGATTCAAGTATGGGCACACCGCTGTTTATCAAAGTACCTAATGTTCTGGTAAGTTTTGCCACTGCCACTTTTCTCAATAGCGGCCCGAATACAGGGGATTTGAGTATCAGCCTGTCTACAACACGCCTTCCTTTTTCTGTTTTGTAGTATTTTTTGAACAGGAATACCATAACTACCGAGACGCCGATTATGACCAGGGAATAGGATTTAACAAAATTACTCAGGTTGACCACCATCTGGGTAGGAACCGGCAGGGCACCGCCGAAGTCAGCAAACATCTGCTCAAACACAGGTATTACGAAGATAAGGATTACTCCAATTACCAGGGCGGATATGGCAAGTACTATGATAGGATAAGTAAGCGCACCTTTAACCTTTCTTTTAAGACGTAGCGCCTTTTCCATATAGTCGGCAAGCCGCTTTAAGACATCATCCAATATCCCTCCCATCTCTCCTGCTGCAACCATATTGCAGAAGAGACGATCAAACTGCTTCGGGTGTTTCTTCAGAGCATCAGCAAAAGTGGAGCCACCTTCAACATCAGACTTGGTATCCATGAGTATTTTTTTAAGGGTCTTGTTTTCTTGCTGGCTGGCAAGGATTTCCAACCCTTGAACAAGGGGAAGGCCGGCATCTATCATTGTGGATAACTGCCTGGTGAAGATAACAATATCCTTCGGTGTCACCTTTGTTTGAAAAAATGCTATATTCTCCAGCAGGTCCTTGGGCTTGGCCTTGATCTTAGAAAGAGATATTCGTTGTTGTCGAAGTAAACGGCGTGCCGCCTGCTCGTCCTGGGCCTCGATCTCGCCCTTTTGTATTTCGCCACTGCTCGCGGTGCCCTTCCATACAAAGACTGGCATAAAAACTCCCTAAAAAAATTAGTAGGTGTCCGAAATACAAACACGCATAGGACTTAGGACCCGTAAAGGAATAACTCCTCGGTTTTGCATCTCATCTTCAGGCCATCTTTGATCGATTTTCAATCGCAAAATCCTCAACATAACACTGCTATGTCTGCGGTTTTGCTCAATCAAATCGACCAAATCCGACCTAAATCTGAGCGCGAATTCCAATGACTTATTCCTTTACGGGTCCTGAGGTCCACACGGATTTATTT
>JAIWFS010000113.1:0-4776 GCA_048631505.1 archaeon
CTGGCAAGAGAAGCGGCTGATTTATCCAATATGGCTGAGACCTTGACATTTTTTCTGCCCCTAATCAGCTCTATCGAAGTAACCTTTCCAACTTCCACCCCCTCAAATCTGATAAGGGTCTTGTCGGCTTCAAGCCCTTCGCCGGAGGAAAAGATGATAGTGATGGGGATGCCGCGATTCATATAATAATCATAGACCAGGTAACAGCCTATGAGGGCGGCCACAAGAGGGATGAGCCAGATAAATGAAAACCGGCTTTTTTTCTTGATTTTCACTCTTTTAAAGTCTTTTTCCATCAATCAGTCCTCTTTTCTATCATTTTTAAGACTATCCCATATCAACCTGGGGTCAAAGCTCGTGGCGGCTAAAATCGTAAAGACCACAACCAGGGCAAATGCCCTGGCTCCGACCCCTGCATGGATTGTAGCCAAATTTCCAAAGGCGATCACTGCCACCAGGATGGATATCATGAAAATATCAACCATGGACCACCGGCCTATCATTTCGATTATTCGATACATCACGGTCCGCTGTACAGGCCTCCATCTCCATTTGTATTTAACCGACAACAGCAAAACAGTAAGTCCCAGCATCTTGAGCAGCGGCACGAAGATCGATGCCATGAACACGATTAAGGCAAGCGGCCACATACCGGCATTTATCAGGGCAACGACCCCTGAGGCGATAGTGTCCGGCTCGCCCTTGCCCAAAATAGTAACGGTCATTATCGGATACACATTAGCAGGAATATATAGGATAATAGAGGTGATAAGAAAGGCCCAGGTCCGGGCAATGGAATCCTGTTTCCGCAGGTGCATGGCTGCCCCGCATCGCGGACAAACCGCCATAGAACCTGCAGGCGTGGTCCCGGCGGAACACAGCTTGTTACAGACATGGCAATTGAGCAGGTGTGCCTCACGAGCGGTTCTTGGCGCCTTCATTTAAGTGCCTCCAGCTCGTTCCAGACAAATTGACTGTCCAGAGCTGCTGATGAAAACACAGTGATCAACAGCAGGCCGATAAAGGAGTAAAACCCAAGGCCCAGATAGACATCGGCAAATGCACCGAGCTTGGTAAGGGCGACCAGTATTCCCAGCATGTAAACTTCCAGCATCCCCCATTCATCTATGAAGTGATATACCCTAAACACCTTTGCAACCCCGGCAAATTTTAGCCTTAATTTCGCCGACGCAAGGACATAAAAAAGGGTCGTAAGTTTAACTAAAGGTATAAGAATGCTCGCGCAGAATACCAGTACAGCCAGATCCCACAATCCTTGCCGGAAGAGTTCGATCACACCGGAGAGCATGATGTTCTCACGGACATTACCCATGGTTTTCAGAATAAATATTGGGGAAACATTCGCAGGAATATAGAGGATCAGGCCGGTCAGAACCAGTGCAAGGGAACGTTCAACAGTGTCTTTTTTGGGCTGATACAAGACCGCCCCGCACCGGGGGCATTTGGCGCACTGGCCGGGCCTAATGACTTCTAACGGAAAAAGGCCGTCACAGTCATGACAGGCAATCATCGAGCCTGTGGTCTTGTTTTGCATGGCAAAATGATCACTCACAGAATTCTCATGTCTCTTTTATGTAGTGCATTACATGTAACTTCTCAATAACACAAGAATCCATTAACAGGAAGTAGCCAAATTGGGAGAGCGGCCACATTTTCAGGTAATTTGAAATGCCTGCCGGTCGGACGATACGGTTGAAACCATGCGGTACTGATGAAGTCGATGGATTAAAGCGGCCTGGAAGGTCTTGTACCAAACTGTTTTTTGGGGTAGGTAGCGTATGGTCAGTATACTAACATCGCATTAGAAAAGGAGGAAAGAGATGCAGAACTACCTTATGAGATTGATGAAAATAGTGCGGCTGGAACAGGAGCCGCATAACCGGGCGACCAGAACAGTACCCAAGATGTGGTGTCTGGTTACCGCTTCCCTTTTCGTTTTTGTCCTTGCAGGCAGCAGTCTGGTCCAAGCGGATGATTTTATGATCTATCCTGCTAAGGGTCAGAGCCAAAAACAGATGGAACAGGACAAGTTTGAGTGTTACACCTGGGCAAAGCAGCAGACCGGATTCGACCCCATGGCGGTACCAAGGGCGAGTGCGCCACCGCCTTCTCAAGAGGCCAAAAAAGGAGGAGTGGTAGGAGGAGCTGCCAGGGGTGCACTAGTGGGAGTCGCGGCAGGCGCCATTGCCGGGGATGCGGGCAAGGGAGCGGCCATTGGTGCGGCGTCCGGCGGTCTGATAGGTGGCATGAGGAGGAAGGGTCAGGCCAGGGACGAACAACAAGCACAAGACCAATGGGCCAAAGAGCAGTCGGCTGAGTACACTCAGAAGCGCAATACCTACAACCGGGCCTACGGGGCATGTCTCGAAGGTAAAGGCTACACGGTGAAGTAACTTAACCGGATGATTGGAGTGATGGAGTGATGGAGTATTGGATAGAAAATCGAAAGGAACTTTGCATGAAAAAAATCAAGCTTATGGGCTTAGCCCTTTTATGTCTTCTAATTACACCCCTCTCAATCGCGGCCGGCGACTTCGACGGCTCTAAGCCATTGCTTTGTGCCACGATCGAGACCTTTGAGTGTGGACCTGGTATCGATTGTTATCGAGGAACTGCGCAGAGAATCAACGTTCCGCAGTTTCTGAAGATCAACTTCAAGGAGAAGAAGATCAGCGGCACCCGGGAGAGCGGAGAAGTGTTGACCACCAAGATTGAAAACATGGAGAGCATAGATGGCAACCTGATCCTTCAGGGGGTTCAAAACGGCAAGGCTTGGAGCATGGTCATCATGGGAGCAAACGGAAAGACGACACTGAGTGTTTCCGGCGACCAGGTGGGGTTTGTCGTTTTTGGCGCGTGCATGCCACAGTAGGCAACGCGCGAGGAGGAAAAAACACGGAGCGTACTTGGGTACGTGAGCATTAAAAAAATCATAGCCCTGCTGGCTGTCGCGGCCTGGTTTCTGTTCATAGAAACAGTTTTTGCGGCCCAGCCGGACTATCTTACCCAGGAAAGGCCGGTTCCAGGTTCGGTCAAAGACCTGCGCGAGCCATTATCAGAGGCTTTTTTTGAAGAAGAAATTCCCTCATTCTTTCCTCGACTGAAACAGAAACTCGAATCCATGCCATCTTTCTGGCGAAACAGCAGTCTTGCTCTGAATGTTCGCTCATACTATTATTACAAAGACACCACCAATACTCGTGATAATGAGGCCTGGACCTTGGGCGGATCACTGGATTACGAGTCCGGATGGTGGAAAGACCGGTTGAAAATAGGCGCCGCAGTTTACACCTCTCAAAAGCTTTACGGTCCGCAGGACAAGGACGGCACTCTCCTGCTCAAGCCCGGGCAAGAGAGCTTCACGGTCCTTGGCCAGGCCTATCTCGAAGGCCGCATCGCTGAAGGCATCAATCTTCATCTCTTTCGACAGACTTTAAATCTGCCTTATGTTAATAAACAAGACAGCCGCATGGTCCCCAGTACTTTTGAGGCCTATTCTCTTGAGGGCCGTTCGATTCATAATACGGATTTTATCCTTTCTCACGTAACCAAAATGAAGACTCGGAACTCCTCAAAATTCCGTTATATATCGGAAGTCGCCGGCTTTTCCGGCACTGACAGGGGCCTCAGTCTGGCCGGTGCCCGCCATTCGATCTCAAAAGATATCAATATCGGTGCCATAACTCTCTACGCCTGGGATTTGTGGAACACTGTCTATGCCGAGGGTAATAGTGTTTGGGAACTGTCAGACCAGGTAGCAATTCGTTTATCAGGTCAGTTCACCGCTCAGCAAAGCGTTGGGGAAGAACTGGACGGCGACTTCAGTACCCACGTATTTGGCGGTAAGGCTGCGTTGAGCTACCGGGGCGTTATTTTGAATTTTGCCTTTAGCTCTACTGGCAATGACAGCGACATTCGCAGTCCCTTCGGCGGTTATCCCGGATATCTTTCGCTCATGGAGAAAGATTTCGACCGGGCCGGGGAGGATGCCTGGCTGTTGGGGGTCTCCTACGATTTCAGCTTTCTGGGCATAGACGGACTCAGCGCCTTTGCAAATTATGCTCGAGGAGACACCCCGGACTCGGGCAAGATAGCATCGCCTGACCAGGAGGAATTTGACCTCACCGTGGACTATCATTTCAAAAAAGGTCCTTTGAAAGGGTTTTGGCTACGCTTTCGCAGTGCCCATGTGAATCAAGACGGACCAGGCGGGCAAGATATCGACAACTTCAGGATTATATTAAACTACGACGTTCCCATTCTGTAGTGAACAATTACATCCATTTAGATCACCAGAGCAGGATAATGCTGCCGGCAATGGTGAGCAGGACATTGGCAAATGCGTAAGATCCGGTATAGCCCAGAGCAGGTATTGAGCTTTTTGCCGCGCTGGTTATAACACTCAACGACGCGCCGCTGGTCATGGAGCCGGTAATGCCGCCAAGAAGAAGCACGGGGTTGATCTTAAGCACCTTTCTGCCGAACAAGTAGCCCAGCAGCACGGGAATCGTGGTTACCATGATCCCGCCCGCAACCAGTTTGGGGCCGACCTCCATAAAGGTCTCAATAATGTCGCCGCCCGCCCGGAGCCCCACACCCGCCATAAAAAGGAGCAGACCGAATTCCATGAATATCCAGCGGGCCGCGTCGGGCAGACGGCCAAAGGTGGGCCGTATGCTCCGTAGAAAACCAATGATCAGTCCTGAAGTAAGCAGGCCTCCTGCAGAGCCGAGCCCTATGGACAGTCCGCCTACT
>JAIWFS010000114.1:0-4258 GCA_048631505.1 archaeon
GGAGTTGTTGGTCTGCCTTTGCCCTCAACCACCAGCGTTTTTCATTACCTCTTGTGTACCCATCATCGTTGAAGTCGTCGTCTTCCAGGGTGTCTACCAGGAAATTGTATCGGAGGATGCCTTTGTCTTCCGGGGAAAATACGTGGCGGAACTCCACTCCCTGCATCCAGCCCCTTTTACTCATGGAATGCTGATAAAAAGTGGCGTCCATGCTGTCGTTAATGGCCCAGAAGAAGGGGACGTTGAGCTCTGCCCCATTCCTTTTGGACGTAGAGAAGTAGGGTAACAGTAACCCTGTTTTTCTGTATTTGTTTATGGGCAACACAACCCAGGGGCTGTAGAGTACGGGAATGTCCCTTATGTTGAAAAAACTGCTTTTGGCAAAGGCCATGCCACCAATCGTGAGTTTAAGGTCTCGACACTTAAAGTTCCACGCCTGCTTGGGAAGGGGACAGGTGCTGATGGTGGCATGTTTTGCCTGATATTCTTCAGGACCTGTCTTCCAGATCTGTTTGGCCAGAAGGTGTATGTTGTTTCTCTGTAAGAAGAGATCGGCATTTTCTACTGTGCCTGTAGATGTGTTAAGATCCAGTTCTCCTTCGGTTCCCTTCAGCACATCCATGTCGAGGTATATGACCACATTGCCGTTTGCCCGTACCATGGCATTACGCCTGTCATAAATGATCCGGTCTGCACAGACCTTGAGATCACCCCTCCAGACCTGGACCGCACCTTCACCCAGGATCACATCTGAAGAGTGGAAATAAGTCAGCTGAAGGGCCTCTATGCGCCAGGGCTCAGCTCCAGGTGATGGACTTATCTCGAATTCAGAAGGTGTTTTTTCTTCTTTAATCTGTTCGGCTAAAGCCCCTTCAGGTACTGAGGCCGTCAGACCTGTTGCCGGAAGCATCAGCATAAGGCTCAGTATGAGTAGAACGGTTTTTTGGATATAAGCGTGAGTTTTCATAACCTGTATCCGTTTAGTATCACATGGACATGGTGCTTTCAATAAATAGAGGCTAAAACTTAAAACCTTTTCAGAATCTTGTTTCTCCAAAACATCTTTAAGTTGATCTTCAGCAGGAGAAACAGGGGAAGGGGGCGAGTGACTATCCGGACCTTGCCGGACTTGACGGCCTGGATAACTGACTCCGGATCAGGTTCTGCTTCTATGAGCGAGTAAGTTGTGTGGAACTGGCATCTTTGGTGGGCGTCAGAAGTACCAATCATGGGGAGATTGTGTTCTTTTGCAAATTTTATTGCAGGGCGGTTAAAGTCCAGCCGTTCAGTATAACAATGGCAATGCTCCACTGCGTCAAAAAGATTGACGTGTCGTCTCAGCATGCCCCTGAGTGCTACAGGACTGGGAAAGTATGGGTGAGGAGCAACTATCAGGTTGTCAGGCCTCTTCAAGTATTCCAGGTTAGCGATTTTGTCGCGTTTCACCTGTTTAAAATCCAGGTTATGGAGAAGTACATGCCGGCCTTGAATTGTTGCCTCCATACCCGGTATTAACACTATTCCTCTTTCCCTGGCATAATCCCTGAGATATTCGCTATAGGTAACACAGTTGTGGTTGGTTATGGCCAGTACTGAGTATCCCAGCCTGTGGGCCATGTCTATGAGTTCGGTTGCGCTGTACAGGATAAGATCTTCAGGGTCTTCAGAAGTATGTATGTGGAGGTCTGTCTTTAAAAGAGCCATGAATTCAGTGGGGACTTCTCCTGATATGAAGCATGTAAAGAAGTGGGGAGAGGCTAATCTCCAGTAATGTAAAGCAGGAGATTATCAGGATTATCTCAGGCCAGCAAATAAAAAGACTGTCCTTGAGTACCCATAAGGGGAGAAATGACTCAAGGCCTTGATCCAGCAAAAGGGCCTTACTACCACTTTTTAAACCCATACGTCGTTTTGCAAAGCTTGAGATCAGATCGCCAAACATGGAACATAAGGCGAGCTTAAGCCCGAGAACAAGGCCGAGGGGCGTGAAGTGACTCGCCAGACCCGTCCCAATGACTGAAATAATTATTCCCCTCCAGGTCTTGTGCGGGCCCAATAGGTAACGATTATCTATCCACTTGTACCCCAGGTCCAAAGGAGCGGAAAGGCGTTCCTTGAGGACGACCCTCCCTAGTATGGGCAGGAAATTGCTCCAACCAAGAAGGATCAGAATCAGGATGTCCCGCTGCCACAGATGTAGTTCTGCCATTTTGCAAATGGATCAGTATCTTCGTAACATGACAAGATTTCGTTGAAAACTACTAACAGGTGTTTGAGTTTTTATGATACCGGTCTTCCATCCATGCCTTTGCAGATAGCCCATTTTTCCTTCCAGTTCTTCATCTACCTTTGGTCCCTTCATGGCTATTACCAGACCGTTTGGTGACAGTAAAGGCCGGGCCATGCGAGCAAGCTCATCCAGAGGTCCCACTGCCTGGCTGACAATTACATCAAAGCCTTCAGGGGGGAGATGCCTGGGTATATCTTTGGGGCCCACTCGGCAGTGCTCCGCCCAGATACCTGTAAGGCCGATTATTGCGATTACAGTATTGAGAAACGAGACTTTCTTCCGAATGGCGTCAATAAGCACTATTTCAAGATCAGGACGAAACAGCTTGAGGATAAATCCTGGAACACCGGGGCCTGTGCCTATATCCAGTATGTGATGGACACCCTCCGGCAGGAAACGAATCAGAGTCAAGGTGTCACCGACGTGCTTGACGGCCATTTCCTCCATGGTCTTGAGGCCGGTGAGGTTGATGCGCTGATTCCAGGAGTAAAGCTCCCCTAAATAGACTCTGAGGTTTGTTATGAGCTCCCCTGACGGCGCTACACCACCTTCCTTCAAGAGCTCATGTAATAGAGGCTCAATATTCTGATTCGCGAGACAGGTTGGCAAAGGTAGCGTATTTGTCCACAAAGGCCAGCTTTACAATACCAATGGGACCGTTTCTCTGCTTGGCCACAATGATTTCAGCCATACCTCTGTTCGGGTTGTCTTCAGATCGATTATAGACTTCGTCCCGAAAAATAAAGGCGATTACATCAGCGTCCTGTTCTATAGCCCCTGACTCCCTGAGGTCTGCCATCTGCGGTCTTTTGTTTGGCCTGTCCTCCACCTTGCGATTAAGCTGAGACAGGGCTACTACAGGGACATTCAGCTCCTTGGCCATTGCCTTAAGTGACCTTGAAATCTCGGAAATTTCCTGCTCTCTGCTCTCGTTGCGTCCCCTTCCCCTCATGAGCTGCATGTAATCTACCAGCACAAGGCCAAGGTTTTGCTTGCTCTTAAGCCTCCTGGCCTTGGCCCTTATCTCCATGACAGATAAGGCCGGTGTGTCATCGATAAAGATAGTGGCCTCGGAGAGGTGACCCGCGGCATTTATAAGCTTTGGCCAGTCCCGCTCACTCAGGAAACCCGTCCTTACCTTCTGTGCATTCACACAGGCTTCTGAACACAGCATCCTGAGGGCCAGTTGATCCTTGGACATTTCCAAAGAGAAGATCGCAACACATATATCGTTGGCAATGGCCGCGTGCTGTGCGATATTCAGGGCAAAGGCCGTCTTTCCCATGCTGGGACGACCTGCAATGATAATAAGGTCGGATGGCTGAAACCCTGCAGTCAGCTTGTCCAGTTCTGTAAACCCTGTAGGCACACCGGTAATCAGTTCTTTGCGCTCATACAGATCTTCAACCTTCTTGATACTGTCCCTAAGTATGCTCTTAAGAGGGTGGAAGGCCTGACGGATTTTGGTCTGAGAGATTTCAAATATGGATGCCTCGGCAGATTCCAGGACCTCGTCTACCTCTCCTGCTTCTTCGTAACAAAGGGTAGATATGTCTGATGCCTTTTGAATAAGCCGGCGGAGGACGGCCTTGTCCCAAACGATTTTGCCGTAGTAGCCGATATTGGCGGCCACCGGCATAGTTTCCGCGATCTCTGCGAGGTAGGCTGCCCCCCCGACTGCTTCAAGTTTTCCCATGGATTTCAGGGCATTGTGAACAGTCACGAGGTCTTGGGGTTCATTTCTGTTAAAAAGATCAAGTATGGCAGCATAGATGATGCCGTGGGCCTCTTTGTAGAAGTCCTCCGGGTGCAGAAACTCAACAACCTTCAAAAGGGCCTGGTCCTCGATTAAAATGCCTCCGAGGATACACTGCTCTGCTTCTACATTTTGGGGCGGAAGGCGGTATTCAGCGGGTTTGATGACAGTCTTAAGAGATGCTATAGACATGTTTGTAGATTGCTTAATGT
>JAIWFS010000114.1:4268-4751 GCA_048631505.1 archaeon
CATTGACTTTGACTACGGCCTTGACATCAGGGCTGAGCTTTATTGAGACCTCAAATTCGCCAAGGGCCTTGATGGGCTCGTCCAGCTGTATTTTCTTGCGATCAATTGAATACCCTTGTGATTCTATAACGTTGGCTATGTCCAGATTGGTAACAGAGCCATAAAGCCGATCCATTTCACCTATCCGGACCGGTATGCTGATTTCCAGATCACCAAGCTTAGTGGCCAGGGCATCAAACTCATCAAGTTCCTTGGCAGCCTTGGCCAGGATAGATGCCTGCTGACGTTCAATCTGAGACATATTCTTTTTGTTGGCAAATATGGCCTTGCCTTTAGGCAGCAAGAAATTGCGGGCATAGCCATTTGCGACCTTAACTATGTCTCCGGCCTTCCCGAGAGAAGGGATAGTTTCTTTAAGAATGATTTCCATTTATCTGAAACCTCGATGAAATATTTGTGTTTAAAATAATTTAGGAATGGATG